>DATLIF010000441.1:0-6910 GCA_035539575.1 Fimbriiglobus sp.
CCAGCGCGACCCGGCCCAGGTCCCGGTCGGTGAGATCATGGGCAAACCGCTGCCGCAACTCGACATCGGCACGCACCTCGACGAGGCGTACCGGCTGCTGCTGGCCGGCAACACCGGCGTGCTGGCGACCAGCGACGGAGAGGTAGTGGGAATCGTCACCCGGATCGACCTGATCGAGTACTGGAACAAGCAGCGCGGGGGGTAGGGGTCAGAGCGCCAAGGGTGCCAAGGGCGCCAGTGCCACCCCCCTCCCGTGCGGATAGACCCAACTCGTTACCCCGCCGTCACAACGGTTGAAACGGGGTGATATTCTGGCCGACATTCTTCCGTCGAGACATGGAGCCCCTGATGTCTGATACCGCCGACCATGGCTTCTCGACCCGGGCCATCCACGCCGGCCAACCGCCCGACCCGGCGACCGGAGCGACGGTCGTGCCGATCTACGCCACCTCGACCTACACCCAGGAGGCGGTCGGTAAGCACAAGGGGTACGAGTACTCCCGCAGCGGCAACCCGACCCGGACGGCGCTGGAGACGTGCCTGGCTTCCCTGGAGGGCGGGGAGCGCGGCCTGGCGTTCGCCTCCGGGCTGGCAGCGACGACGGCGGTCTTCGGGGCGCTGTTGAAGCCCGGCGACGAGGTCGCCGCCAGCGCCGACCTGTACGGCGGCACGTTCCGCCTGCTCGATAAAGTGTTCAAGCCGTGGGGCCTGGTCGCCCGGTACACCGACGACCCGACGCCGGACGGGTTCAAGCCGATCATCACCCCGAAGACGAAGCTCGTCTGGATCGAGACGCCGACCAACCCGCTGTTGCAAATCCTCGACATCGCTGCGATCGCGGAGTTGTCGCACAAGGCGGGGGCGGTCCTGGCGGTGGACAACACGTTTGCGTCGCCGTACCTCCAGCAGCCGATCCGGCTCGGGGCGGACGTGGTCGTCCACAGCACGACGAAGTACCTCGGCGGGCACTCGGACGTGGTCGGCGGGGCAGCGGTCGGGCCGGCGAAGCTGATGGAGCCGGTGAAGTTCTACCAGAACGCGGCCGGCGGCGTGCCGGGGCCGTTCGACGCATACCTGACGCTGCGCGGCGTCAAGACTCTGGCCGTGCGGATGGACCGGCACTGCGCCAACGCGGGCGAGCTGGCCGACCGACTGCGAGGTCATCCGCAGGTCGAGAAGGTCTACTACCCCGGCTTCGCGGACCACCCGGGGCACGCGGTCGCGGCACGGCAGATGAAGGCGTTCGGCGGGATGATCTCACTGCGGCTCAAGGGCGGGGCCGACGCGGCGCGGCGGTTCCTGGGCCGCACGAAGCTGTTCAGCCTGGCGGAGAGCCTGGGCGGCGTCGAGTCGCTGGTGTGTCACCCGGCGACGATGACGCACGCGAGCATCCCGGTCGCGGTGCGGACGGCCCGCGGGGTGGACGACGGGCTGATCCGGCTGAGCGTCGGGATCGAGGACGTGGGCGACTTGTGGGACGACCTGAGGGCGGCGCTAGTATAGGAGGCGGTCGGGCTGTGCCCGACGGGTTTCCGACGGCTGTTGTTCATACCTCAGGAGGAACAGGCCATGCGCGTCCGGAACGTCACCACCTTAGTCGGCCTCGGTGCGCTCGTGCTACTTTGCCTGGCTCCGGAGTCGGCGCAGGCCCAGCGCCGCCGGGGCTACTCCGGCCCCACCTACTCCCCGGCCGGCCCCGTCTATGGTCAATCCTGGCAGCCCGGGTACTCTGGCTCCCCGTCGTACTGGCCGGGCATGGCCTACGGTCCCGGCCAGTACGACGCGCCCCCGATGTACCAGTCGCAGCCGATGTACCAGCCGCAGCAGTACGGCTACCAGTCACCCGGGGCGCCGTGCCCACCCGCGCAGCCCATCTCCCCGTCCGCGTTGAGTTCGACGCCCCCGCAGGCCATGCCGGGTGCCGCGTCGGGCGGCACGGCCCCGCAGCCCATGCCGGGGGGGCCGGGCACCACGCCCGCGCAGCCCGCGGCGACGCACACCGTCACCGCCCAGGATGACCTCTTCGAGCCGAAGACTCTCAACATCCAGCCGGGGGCGACCGTCACCTGGGTGAACCGCGGCAAGCACGCCCACACGGTCACGTTCGACGTCGGCCGGGACTCCGGCGACATTGTGCCCGGCGGGTCGTTCAGCGCGACGTTCCCGCACGCCGGGACGTACCAGTACCACTGCCACCACCACCCGGACATGAAGGGCACGGTCGTCGTCGGACAGACCAGCGGGTCCGGCAGCGCCGGCAGTACCACCGGTGCGAAATACTAACGTGATGGGCGTACGGCGCGACTACATGCCCCGTACGCCAGCTTAACCAACCGCGGGCCACCACGGCGGGCGGCCCGCGAACCCGTCACTTCTTGACCCGCTTGAACTTCTGCAGGAGGTAGCCGCTGCCCTCCTTGCTTTCGAGCTTCTTCGGCCGGTCGTCGCCCTTGAGGTTCAGGACGATCGTGTGGGTGTCGTCGGTCAACTCGTAGATGCCGGCCAGCTTCTTGCCCTTGAGCGGCCCCTCGGAGTTCACGGTGATCGTGATCTCCCTGGGCTTCTTCGACGGGTCCAGCGTGAAGCTGGACTCGGCCTTCACCTCGTCGCCGACCTTGAGCACCCGCTTGTTGCCCTTGATCGACAGCCGCAACTCCTTGAGTTCCTCCGCCGGCACGCCCTCCTCGCCGTCGTTGACGATCTGGACCGCCTGCCACTCGCCGGCGAACTTCGCCAGTTCCTTCTTGGCCGCGTCTTCCTTGTCGCCGCCGATCGCGACCGCGGTGAGGCCGGCCGCCAGCAGTACAGAGAACAGCGCCTTCATGACTCGCCCTCGGGTGACACGGCAGATCGGCGGGGGCTCATGACCCCGCCGACACGCCGCAGATGGATGATAGGCACTGTGCCGCAGTCGGGAACGGATGGTAACTTGGGAGGGCGAGGCTCCCGCCGAGCCGAGGCAGCCCAGGCTCGGCGGGAGCCTCGCCCTCCCAAAAGAGCGGACCGCGAAAGGGGGTGACCCGTGCGAGTCGTCATCGGGGCGGACCACGCCGGCTATCAGATGAAGGAGTTCCTGAAACGCGAACTGGATTCGCTTGGCCACGAGACCGAGGACGTCGGAACGTTCGACCCGAAGCAACCGGACGACTACCCGGACTTCGCCGCGGCGGTCGGCACCGCGATCCAGACCGGGCGGGCGGAACGGGGCATCCTCGTCTGCGGGTCGGGCGTCGGAGCATCAGTGGCGGCGAACAAACTACCCGGCGTGCGAGCCGGGCTGTGCCACGACACCTACTCGGCCCGTCAGGGGGTCGAGCACGACGACATCAACGTGCTGGTGCTGGGGTCGCGGGTGATTGGGACGGAGCTGGCACGGGAACTGGTGCGGTCATACCTCCTGTCGAAGTTCAGTGGCGAGGAGCGACACGTCCGACGGCTGAATAAGGTGAAGGAACTGGAGGCTCAGCAGATGAGGGGTGAGGACACGCGCAGATGAGGGGCGGTTTGCCGTCTGTTGAATAGGCCGGCGGGTTGGACTGTCTATCAAGGATGGGCCAACTAACTGCGGCAGTGGCCGGCCGCGAGAGGGACGGCAATGGGCATTCGGTGGGTGATCGGCGTTGCGCTGGTGTCCGTCGCAGGATGCGGGTTCCCTGCGGCAAAGCTCGACGAAGCCAAGGGACATGTTCAGCACGCACTCGAAGTCTGGCAAAAGGGTGGCAAGCCGGACGAACTGAAGTCCCTCTCCCCGCCAGTCGAGTTCCATGAGGCGATGTGGAACTCCGGTGAGACGCTCACCCACTTCGAGCTGGGCGCTGCCCACTACGTCGAGACCGCCGAGGTGGTCCGCTGCGAGGCCCGCCTCACCGTCCGCAACCGCAAGGGCAAGGGCAAGGGCAAGGATCGGACTGAGACTGTGATCTACGACGTGACGCTCGGCCCCCCCGTGAAGGTCGTCAACAACCCCATGCCGTGAGGGCAACAGCGTATCAGTTGGCGTTCCGTTCGACCTTCACCTCCACTGCGGCCGGCTGGAAGGTCACGCCCTCAGCCGGTAGGGTGAACCGGACCTCGATCCGGGCACGGGTGGCACCCGGCGGGACAGGAATCGGCGCCTCGACCGAGGCGAGAAAGCGGCCGTCCCCTCAGCAATCGCGGACGAACGGCACCTCGATAGCATCACCCAGTGGGAGGTCGCCGTCCAGGAACGTCACCCGGGCGAGCATGACGGCCTGATCCGCGGCCACCTCGGTGTCGCGGAGGTAATGAGTCTCTCCCCCCGGCCGCTCGACCTGGACCAGCATGCCGATGGCCACCTCGGCCCCCGTGGGCCAGGGGTCCTTGGGGGCGAACGCGATCTCCGGCCGGACGACGTCCCCCGGCTGCAGAACAGGGGCCGCGGGCCGGGTGCAACCCGACACAAGCAGCACGACCACGGGGACGGGTAGGAACCACCGGCGCATCAACGCGAACCTCCGTCACAAGCGAAACGACGGACCCCACCCCTACCGGGGTGGGGCCGGACACCCGGGCCGAGTTAATCGGGACGGACCGTCTCGCCGTAATCGGGCGTCTCGATCGACACCCACGTCTCGTCGGTGGCGCTGGAGCTGATGAAGCGGACGCTGCCGTCCCCCATGGCCACGTGGATACCCGCCGGGACGAAGCTCTGCGACTTCTGCGGGTGTACGCTGGTGACCAGCGGGGCCCACTCCGGCTTCCGCATGCACCGGCAGTTCCAGGGGCGATCATTGGGCCACGACCCGGGGACGGCGCCACCGCGGTTGACGAAGCCGTTGCGCGGGTGGTACGGGCTGTTGTAGAGCGAGCCGGGCACCACGCCGTTCGACCACTGCGCTGCGCCGGGGTACTGGTTGGCGCCCAGCGCCGGGTTGAAGTCGGTCGGGATCGAGCGGGCATCGACGCCGTACCCCCACACGTTGGCGCACGCGCCGAAGGGGCCGCCCGTCATCGTGGCGTACTTCTCGCCGAAGACGAAGGTGTTGGACAGGCCGTCGGAGATCCTGCCGAAGTTGGCCGGGGTGTCGCCGAACACCTGCCAGTTGGCCGAGTAGCTGCTCACGCCCCAGGTGGTGTTGGACGTGCTGGCCCAGTTGGGGTAGAGGGTGGGGAAGTTCGTAGACCCCTGCGTCCCCGACAGGGGCACCTGGTAGGTGCCGCCGGAGGGGTAGCTGCGGTCCAGCGGGGCCTGCAACACCTTGAGGGGCTGCGAGCGTGCGGCATCCACCCCCAGCCGGTACAGGTTCTCCTGCTCCACGTACGGGAGCAGGTGGTAGAAGACGGATCCGCCCGCCAGGTTCGGGGTGCCCGCGGTGGTCGTGCCGAACATGGGCGGCATGCGGTCGTTGGCGCTGTAGAACGTGTGGGCCGCCAGGCCGATCTGCTTCAGGTTGTTCTGCGACTGCGTCCGGGCGGCGGCCTCGCGGACCTTCTGGACGGCGGGCAACAACAGCCCGATCAGAATCGCGATGATCGCGATCACCACCAGCAACTCGATCAGGGTAAAGGCACGCCTACCGGTGTAAGGTCGTGACATCCTCGGCCTCCTCTGACGGGGTAAGACTCTTCAGTAGGGTGGGCACTGCCCACCTCTTCGTCAAACGGTGGGCAGTGCCCACCCTACAGATCACTTGGATCAAGCCAGTCCGTACCTGGCCCGGAGCGCCCGGGCCGCCTGAACAATCGCGGCCAGCTTTGCCTCGGCCACCTGCGCGGAGGCCAGCGGGTTGTCGGCGAAGGTGGCAAACCCGCAGTCCGGGTTGAGCAGCACCCGACTCGGGCCGAACGCCTCCACCGCCGCCTCGGCCCGCCGGGTGATCTCGTCCGCCGTCTCGACGCGGTCGAGCTTCTGGTTCACCACGCCGACGCCGATCCGGCAGGATTCGGGCAGGTCGCGGAGTGGGGCCAACTCGCCGGCCCGCGGGGTGGCCATCTCCAGGAAGAAGGTGCCGACCGGCAGTGTTTTCAGCAGCGGCACCAGCGGTGTGTACGGGCCGGACAGGGCCACCGATTCGTCCCGCGACCAGTTGCCACGGCAGACGTGCAGGGCCAGCCGGTCGCGCGGAAGACCGTCGGTCACGGCGCGAATCAGCCGTCCGGCGAATTCCAGTTCGGTGTCCGGGTCACGCTTCGCGCCGAGCGCCCCGCACATGAACGACCGACCGGCCTTCGTGCGGGTGAAGACCACCTCGGTCAATACCGGTTCGTCGAACTGCACGATCGCCGCCCCGTCGGCCAGAAGCGCCTCGGCCTCCTGCCGCAGTGCGGTCACGATGTCGGCAGCCAACTCCTCGCGGTCGGGATAAGCCTTGTCGGAGACGCACTCCAGCCACATCGTCCGGGTCAGCAGGTACGGACCGGGGAGTGCGACCTTCACCGGCTTCGTGGTCATCGTCCGCGCGCGGCCCAGTTCGTGGCCGGCAAGCGGTTTCGTCCGCCGGATGCGGCCGAACACCGCCGGGTGGCGAACCTGTTCGGCCGGAACGTCGAGGGACTTCAACTCCTCGGCGAAGTGGGCCGGGTCGTCCACGTAGGGCAGCAGGTCCGTCACCGGGATGAGCTGACAGTTCTCCAGCCGGGCGCCGACGAAGCTGGCGTAGTTGTCGCGGCGCTGTTCGCCGTCGGTCACGACATCGACGCCGGCCCGCTCCTGGGCGGCGACCGCCAGCCGGACCGCGTCGTCGGCGTACTCCTCGAATGCGGGCTCGGGCAGGCGACCGGATAGCCTCTCGTGCAGCGCCCGCACCAGCCACCCCGGACGCGGCCAACTACCGATGCCCATCACCGCGAAGGGCGAAAGGGGGGCCGTTTTTGTAGGGTGGGTCGAGTCATCGAGGCCCACCGTCTGCGGCCCCGCGGTGGGCCTCGAAGACTCGACCCACCCTACGGA
>DATLIF010000442.1:0-22890 GCA_035539575.1 Fimbriiglobus sp.
GAAGACGAGTGGGCGAAGGCCGGGGGGCTGTCACCCCCTCACGCCCTCGCCCACTCGTCTTCAAATGTGCTGCTGGATGACCTTGGCCAGCTCGGCGTCCGAGATGGTGCCGACGTGCTGGAAGACTGGCTGGTCGCTCCCCTTGAAGATCAGCACGCGGGGGATGGTGGCCACATCGTACTTAACCGCCAGGTCTCCGTTCTCGTCCACGTTGACCTTGCCGACCTTGGCCTTGCCGGCGAACTGATCGGCAAGCCGATCGATGACCGGGGAGAGCTGGCGGCACGGGCCGCACCACGGGGCCCAGAAGTCGGCGACCACGACGGTCCCGCTTTTGACTTCAGAGTCGAAGTTGTCGGTGGTCAGTTCGAGCACATTCGGGCTGGCCATAGGCGTTCTCCTGGGGACGTGATCCGACCGCGGGCCGTTAGTGATTCTATGCCGGCGCCCGGTCCGGGCGTCGCGATTTCGGTCGTCGGGCTCTTAGATGGCTCTACCGGCCGTCGGGATTCACCTTTCAACCCGGAGACGCCGCGGTCCCAGGGTTGACGGCTCGTTGCGGCGCCTCTAAAAAACAGGGGCGTATGCGTTGGCCCTGTCGTCTAGAGGCCTAGGACACGACCCTTTCAAGGTTGAGACCGGGGTTCGAATCCCCGCAGGGTCACCTGATCGTCGGGATAGTAAAGGACACCAGGGGAACTAGGCCCCCTGGTGTCCTTGTTTTCCAGGTTGTTCTGACGGTTCGTCGGCTGCACCTCGCTCTGCACCACAATTGCGCCGCTTATTACACACCGCGACTGCCGCATTAGCGTGGCCAGCCGCCCGGCGGCAGGAGGGGAGAGTAAAGCATCGCCAACCCGACCAGCCCCTGCCTTAACTCCTCGACTGCGGAGCGGCCCACGGTGATCAGTGCCGCCTTCTGCGGGGCCTCCACCTTGAGGAGGGCCTCGGCCTCGGGATCGACCGCCGTGTCGGTCCACCGCCCGGCGGCCAGCCGGAGGTTCAGGCAGGCCGTGTTCAGCATCCCGGATACGAGCCGCCGGTCGGACACCCCGGCCGCGGTGTGCCAGTCCCTCAGCGCCGTGAGGTACTGCTTGAAGGCGAGGACCAGTTGTCGGCTGGCCTCGCCGTATGCCGTCGAGTTCGCGTCGCCGCCGGGCGGCTGAGCCGGCTTATCGACCGTCAGCCCGAACGCCGGGTTGCGCAGCCCCTCGCCGAGCAACCTCAGTACCTGTCGCAGGCGATCGGCCCTCGCCGGGGCACCGAACGCGACCTTCCCGGCCAGCTCCAGGTTCAGGGCCACCGTGACGAGTGCGGACAGATCCTGAAGCGTCTTCGTCAGGCCCAGGTTGAAGACGTGGTCGCCCCTCTTGTGGCCGTTCATGCCCCCTCCCGGTGTTGTTGGACGGCCCGGTGCCGACGCAAGTGCCGCGGCCCACCGGAGGAATGGCACGCCACCACTGAGTGGCTACTGGGTCCACGCCTCTCATGTTCCAGCGACATGCCGGCGACCGCGGGCGGCAGTCCGTGACGCCAACCGGGTGAGGCGATCAGATGCGCACCAGTCGGGGCGGCCGCCCTTGGCCCGCCGAACCAGATCGTGGACGCCGTCACAGCCCATGCCGCAGATGATAAAGACACGGGACCCGGGCTGCACCGGGAAAACGGCTGGAACATTTCCCCGGAGAGCCAACGGTCGAAGTGCGTAGCAGGACGGGTCTACTGATACCGAGTTGCATTGATCTCTTACCCCCTCTCCCCTTGGGGGAGAGGGGAGAAAGACAAGGTATCGATGTAACTCGGGATGAGAGGGGAAGTTTGTTGACCGCGGGCGAGGGTGACGTGAAACTATTCCAAGGACGGAACAAATCTCCCGGGCCGGTGTCACCCGAGAACAGTCAGGCTACCTTTCCCCCGACACCCAGGAGGGTCGCCATGCCTCCCCCGCAAACCTGGACACTCGACCCCCGGCTCACTGGCGACGGCCTCCGGCCCGACCAACTCCGGGGACGGTCGGACCGGCCGGTCAGCGTCACGTCGCCGGCCCTCGAGTGGTCGGCCATCTACCTGTCCCAGTTGACCAGCCCGGTCGGCCGGTCCCTGTACACGTGGGAGGCCGACATCATCGACGACGTCTACCAGGGGTCGGTGGACCACGCCCGGGTGCGGATCGTCGAGACGAGCGTGCTGAATGCCCCGACGACACTCGGCAACCACATCCGCGTCAGCAACGGGTGGAGCTTCGACGGGCGGCACAAGCCGGTCCTCGTCCACGAGTTCGGCCACATCTGGCAGTACCAGAACCGCGGGACCAACTACATCACCTGCTCGGTGTACCACAACGCCAGCGGCCAGATCGGGACCGGCAACCGGAACGTCGCGTACATGAACTACCAGCTCGCGCCGGCGTCGCGGTTCGACGACTTCTCGGCCGAGGAGCAGGCGACCATCATCGGCGACTACTACGAGCTGACCCGCCTGTACGCCGACCCGGCGAACCTGCCGGCCTACGACAACGGGGTGATGCCGGCCTGGGTGGGCGTCCGGGGCCGGGACCTGGCACACTACGAGCGGCTGATGAGGACGGTCCGGGCGGCGAGGCCCCGAGACGACCGGCAGATCTACCAGGAGGGCCTGATGGGTCAGCAGCCGGGCTTCGATCCGTTCCGGGACATCACCCCGCCGGACCGGCAGTTGGCCCCGACCATGCCGCTGCTCCAGTTCCGGTTCCGGGGGCTGTGACGCGGTGCGGCCCCGCCGGTTTGTGAGCCGTCGTACCGTAGGAGCGGGCGCCCCCGGTGGGGATCTGGAACGGCAGGTGGTGCTTCGCGCTCAGTTCAACCAACTGCCACATCCCGCTCGGATACTCCGGGGTAGACCGGGAGGTGACAGATGAGCGACCCCGAACTGTTCCCCATTCGATCCGACGGGCTGAGCCGCCGGTCCCTCCTCCGCGTCGGGGCGGCGTGGGCCGCCGCCGGTTTCGCTCAACCCTCGGCCGCGGCCGACCCGCCGCCCCCGGAACTCGCCCCGGTCATGGAGAAGCTCGAACCATACTTCACCCCGCCGGAGGCATTCCGCGACGTGTCCCGCGGCAAGCCGATCCCGCACACCCTGCCGGAAGAGAAGCGGCGCGAGGTCGGGCTGACCCGGGAGACGTGGAGGCTGGAGGTCGTCTCCGACCCCGACAACCCGGCGTCGCTCGACCGCCAGTTGACAAGGGCGGACCGCACCGCGCTGGACTTCCCGGGCCTGCTGAAGTTGGGCGAGACCCGGGCGGTCCGCTTCGCCAAGGTGATGACGTGCCTGAACATCGGCTGCCCGCTCGGAACGGGCATCTGGGAGGGGGTGCCGCTCCGCGATGTGGTCTGGCTGACCAGGCCCCAGGAGAACCTCCGCCGGGTCTTCTACCACGGCTTCCACAATGACGACCCGAAACAACTGTTCCGCAGCTCGCTCCCCGTCGGCCGGGTACTGGAGGACTACGACGGCCTGCCGCCGGTGATCCTGTGCTACAAGCTCAACGGCGAGTGGCTCTCCCCCGAGCGGGGCGGGCCGGTGCGGGCGGTCGTGCCGGAGGCGTACGGGTTCAAGTCGGTCAAGTGGCTGACCCGGGTGGTGCTCTCGAACCTGCCCCACGCCAACGATACCTACGCGGGCGGCAACAACGATATCGACAGCCCGCTGAAGACTTTTGCGGCCACGCTGAGCGTTCCGGGGTCGGTGAATCCGAACCGGCCGATCCCAGTGACCGGGTACGCCCAGGTCGGGGTCTCCGGGCTTTCGAAGGTGCAGGTCTGGGTCAGTCCGGCCGACCGGGCGTGGCCGGCCGAAGACCCGTACTTCGCCACCGCCCCGTGGTCCGACGCACACGTCCTACCGCCGCCCGCGACTTGGGGCGGGAAGCTGCCCGGCGGGGCGATCCCGGAGGATACGATGGGGTTCGACGTGGGAGGCCGGCCGAAGGTGTGGCCCATGCGGCTGTCCAAGGCCCACTGGGCGGCGCTGCTACCGGGTCTGCCCGCGGGTGAGTACGTACTTCGCTGCCGGGCGGTCGATGCCCGGGGCCAGGCCCAGCCGATGCCCCGACCGTTCAAGAAGTCCGGTCGGTGCGACATCGAAGCGGTCAAGCTGTCGGTGTCTGCCTGACCAAGTCCCGGACGCCTCGACCGACCAGGGCGGCATGCGCTCGCTACCTGGGTGGGGGCCGGTCGGAGGCGGGCTTGATCCGCCGGCGGTAGTACTCGGCCCGCGACCGGTCGCCGGCCCGCTCGTAGTGGTCCGCCAGGGCCGCGAGCGTCGGCTGGTGGGTCGGGTCGGATTCGAGCGCGGTGGCGAACCAGCGCAGCCCTTCCTGCTCCCGGTGGTTGGCCAGGAACAGCCGGCCGATCTCGCTCCGCAGGGCCGGGTCGCGCGGCCGCTCGGCGAGCTGGCCGATCAACTCCCCGACGCGAGTCAGGTCCGCCTCGGCCCGGACGAACTGGGCGTGGACCGCGTCGGCGTCGGGGTCCCGACCCTGGCGCCTCAGGCACTGGGCGAGGGCGTACAGCGCGGTCGTCTCCCCGGGGGCCAGCGTGAGCGCCCGGCGGAGTTGTCGCTCGGCTCGCAGCAGATCCTCGCCGTCGGTCGCCAGCTTGGCCCGCTCGACCATGGCCCGCACCATGTCGGGGTGGTCGGCGAGCAACTCGTCGAGCGAGCGGCGGGCGCGGTCCGTGTCCCCGCGCCCCGCGGCGGAGCGGGCGGCCCCGAGCCGCGCCGCCGGGTCGCCGGGCCGCAGGTCCGCCAGGGCCTGGAAGTGCGTCTCGGCCTCGGCGTACTGGTTCGTCTCCAGTAGTAGCACCCCCAGCGCGCGGCGGCCATCGGCGTCTCCGGGGTCGCGCTGCACCGCGCGGCGGTAATCGACGAGGGCGGCGTCCCGGTTCCGCATCCGCTCGTACACCCGTCCGCGCCACAGCAGCGCCCGGGTCGTCTCCCCGCGGTCGAGCCAGCGGGTCAGGCAGTCCAGCGCCGCCGGCAACTGGAACGTCAGGATGTACCCGAGCGCCAGCCCTTCCAGCGCCAGGGCGGCCTCCGGGATGGGATCGCGCGACACCTTCTGCAGCGCCCCCTCGGCGCCGGTCAGGTCGCCTCGCTGGACGGTCCAGAGGGTTCGCTCGAAGAGGGCAACCTCGGCCGGCCCGCCATGCCGCTCGAACGCGGCCAGGTGGTCGTCGAACGCCCCGCGGGCGCCGCCCGCCCCCGGCGGCAGTCCGACCACGCGCTCGTCCCCCTCGCCGGCCAGTTCCGGCACCAGGCCCCGGCGGACGGCGCGGGCCGCCAGCAGGTGCGCCTCGGCGTCGCGCGGCCGGACGGCCAGGTAGCGGTCCAGCAACTCCGTCGCCCCGGCGAAGTCGCCCGCGTTGTATCGGGCGACCGCGGCGCGGTGGTCAGCCGCCCGGCCCCACGTCTCGTCATAAAGGTAGTAGCCGGCCACCGCGGTCACGGCGGCCAGCACCGCGAACAGCAATCGGCGCCATCGCATCGGCGGCTCTGCAACACAGGATCTGCAACGGACCACCAGGTCTCGCCGCCGGTCAGGATAGCGTGCGGCCGATCGGGCCTGCAACAGTTTCCGAGGAACGTATTCCGATGCGATTCTTCGCGGCGACCCAAATCTGATTGCACTTATTCGGCCGGCAGATTACAGTCCAACTGCTCTGGAATGTCACCGGGCCGGCGGCCGCTCGCACTCGTACCGTCTACCTTGGCTGCCGACATGTCTCCCTCCGGTGTCGTTCCTCGGCCAGGTCCGAATGGTTCCGTGCTCCGTTAGTCCAGCGGGGGCGATGAGCCTAGTTCTCCTCCTCAATTCGCGCGTTCGGAGGAACATGTCATGGTCAGACGTCAGCGCCGGTGGACCGCGTTCACGCTCATTGAGCTGTTGGTGGTGATCGCGATCATCGCGATCCTGATCGGCCTGCTGCTGCCCGCGGTGCAGAAGGTCCGTGAGGCCGCCGCCCGGATCAAGTGCAGTAACAACCTCAAGCAGTTCGGGCTGGCCCTGCACGCCTACCACGACGTCCACAACGCCTTCCCCAAGGGCGGCCAGGGGGGGTGGGGAAACAACAAGGGGAGCTGGATCCTCTACACCCTGCCGTTCATCGAGGCCGACCCGCTGTACAAGCAGGTGACCGGCGTCCCCGGGTTCAACGACCCGGCGACCAACGGGATGAACCTGGTCATGGCGGTCACGCCGCCGATCCTGCCCGCCCGGTTCAACATCGCCCGCTGCCCGAGCGACGGGTGGGAGACCGCCGACCCGAAGCTCACCAACTACATGGGGTCGATGGGCCCGCAGTGCAACCCGGGCCAGTGCGGGATTGACTTCGACCAGTACTGCAACCAGCCGACCTGGGGGTACACCACAAGCGCTGACCACGGCGACACGACCAGCTCGGGCCAGACCCGCGGCATGTTCAACCGCGGCGGGGCCGTCCACACCATGGCCAGCGTGACCGACGGCACGTCGAACACCCTCATGGTCGGTGAGACGCTGCCCGAGGTGTACGAGGCGATGCGGTACGGGCCGGCCCCCGGCTGGGCCGACGCCTACGGCGGGACGTCCTATGGCAAGACGACCGTCCCGCTGAACTGGAAGATCTCCAAGGTGACCTCGGGAAGCTGGAGCAGTTGTGCGGCCAGTTGCCCGGGCGTGCCGCCGGAAAACTGCATGTGGAACTGGGGCGTCACCTGGGGGTTCAAGTCGAACCACTCGGCCGGGGCGAACTTCGTTTTCGCCGACGGGTCGGTCCACTTCCTCCGGGACTCGATCGACATCAAGACGTACAACCTGCTCGGCTGCCGCAACGACGGCCAGCCGCTCGGCAACTACTAACCCCGGACGACCCGCGGTCACGTTCCCCCGCCCGGTTCTCGGGCGGGGGTTCCGATTCATTGTCATCTGCCTGAGGGCATTATGAAGCTCGTCACCCGCTCTCGCGGTCTCGTCGCGCTCGCCCTGTTGCCCGTGCTGGCCGGGTGCGGCGGGGGGCCGAGGCCGGTCAAGGTCAGCGGCACGCTGACGCTGGACGGCAAGCCGGTCGAAGGAGCCACGATCAAGTTCGTCCCGGTGGCCGAGAACGGCCGGCCGGCGGTCGGGCTGACGAAGGCCGACGGGGGGTTCGAGTTGACCACCCACGAGAACAGCGACGGGGCGATCCCCGGGGACTACAAGGTCGTGGTGACGTACAACCCGCCGGTCGAGTCCGCGCCGTCGCAATCGACCGAGGGGGCGATGCAGCAGGTCATGAAGCAGCAGGCCCAGGCGAAGCGGCAGAAGCCGAAGTACGTGATCCCTCACGCGTACACGGACTCGGCGAAGACGCCTGTCCAGCAAAAGGTGCCGGCGGACGGCCCGGTCAAGATCGAAATCAAGTCGGGCGGCTGATCGTCTGACGCAGGGGCGCCGGGGTCAGGAACTCGACGCCAGCTTCTTCAGGGCCTCGTGCGCCGCCCCGCAAACCTCAGGGTCCTTGTCGTCTTTGGCCGCGACTTTCAGCGCCGCCACGATCGTCGGGTCCCGGCCCATCTTGCCCAGCGCCTGGGCGGTGTACGTGCGGATGTAGCTCTCCGGGTCGTCCTTCAGGATGGCGAGGAGTTCCGGCACCGCGGCCTTCGCGTCCGGGCCGACCTCCCCCAGGATGTAGATGGCCTTGGCCCGGATCTGTCCCCGCTTTCGCTGGTCGGTCTCGGTGGTGCGGAGGTGTTTGAGGGCCGCCCCGATGGTCCGCTCGGTGTTCCGCTCGATCACCCACAGCGCGTGGACCGCCTCTAACCCGACCAGTGGGTCCTCGTCGGCCAGCCGCTTCTCGACTTCGGGTACCGCGGGCCTGGCCGCCGCCCCGAGCCCGGCCAGAATCTTGAGCGACCCGATCCGGGTCCGGGGCTCCGGTCGGCCGAGCGCCTCCGTCACCGCGGGCAGCGTCGGGGGGCCGATGGCCTTCAACGCGACGACGGCGAATTCGTGCGGGCTGCCCAGCGGGGAGTCGGACTCCTTGAGGGCGTCGATCAGCGTCGGGACGGCGACCGTGGCGCGGTCGCCGAGCCGCCCGAGGGCGGCGAACGCGGCGAGCCGGGCCGGCAGATAGCCCTCGCCCTTCGCCCGCTCGTGCAGCGCCGGGACGACGGCCGGGTCGGACGGCCGCAGGAGTCCCAGCGCGCCCGCCGCCGCGGCGCGGACGTCCGCATCCTTGTCGCCGAGCGCGGTCAGCAGCGGCCCGGCGGCGTCCTGAGCCGATCCGACCTTGCCGAGGGCGCTCGCCGCGGACTTGCGGACCGAGGCTTCGGGGTCGGAGAGGGCTTGCGTGAGCGCGGCTGCGGTTTCGGCGGGGGCCTGCTCGCCGAGTTGCCCCAGGGCGGCCGCGGCCTCGGCCCGCTCCCGCGTGGACTCCCCCTCCCGGACCGCGTACACCCAGTAGCTTGCGGGCTGGCCCTCGACCACCGGCTCGCCGCTCAGCCGGCCCTGCACCTGGTAGCGCAGCGCAGGCACGAGTGCGACGACCGCCGCGACCGCCGCCAGCAGGACCGCGCCCGCGATCAGGTACTTCCGCATGGGGCTCTCCGGGTCGGCGAGGGTTCGCCGGGGGGACTTGACCGGAACGTGCGCGGGTTTATCGTACATCCGAGTAATCCCCACGCAACCTGATTCTCCCGTCCGCGAACGGTCGCCGATGGTCCCGGGGGCTGGCGATGTCCCGACTCAGGCCGCTCCTCGTCCTGGCCCTGCTGTCCGTCCCGCTCGTCTTCGCCTACCTCCGGTCGCGGCCACCGTCCCTGACCCCGGACGAGTGGCTCGCGCGCGGCCAGCAGGCCGTCCGCGGGCACGACGTGCGGGAGGCCGAGCGCGTCGCCAGTCAACTGCGGGCCGAGGGCCAGCCGGAGCACGCCGCCCTGCTGATGGGGGAGATCCACTACCGCCGCAAGCAGTTCGACCGGGCCGAGCAGGAACTCGCCCGGATCGACGGCGCCAGCCCGCTGTTCCCGGAGGCGGCGACGTTCTTCGGCCTGTGCCGCCTTCAGCAGTACGACCTACGGCTGGCCGAGCAACTGTTCCGGCGGGTGCTCGAGGTCCGCCCGGAGTCGGTCGAGGCCCATCGCGGGCTGGCAGACGTGTACTTCTCCCTCGGGGCCATGTCCCGCGCGCTGGAGGAGATGGAGACGGTCGCCCGGCTCGACCCGGCGGACGCCCGGCCGTGGTTCTTCATGGGGAACTTCTACGCCGACGTGGGTCTGCGGCCGGAGGCCGCCGGCGCCTACGAGAACGCCCTCAGCCGTGCGGCCGACCCGGACGCCGCGACCCAGGCCCGGTTCGGGCTGGCGGAGAGCCTGCTGAAGACCGGCGACCACGCCCGGGCGCTGGCGGTGCTGGCCGACCTCCCCCCGGACAAGAAGGCCGAGCCCGCCGCGGCGCTGCTGCGGGCCGACGCGCTGGCCCGGCAGGGGCGGCTGGCCGACGCGGAGCGCGAGCTGGCCCCGCTGCTCGCCGGCGGCTCACCGTCCGCGGCCGTGCGGACCGTCGCCGGGCGCGTCGCGTTCGACAGCGGGGCGTACGACCGCGCCGCCGCTCTGCTCGAACCGGCCGTCAAACAGGACGCGGCGAACCACGAGGCGAACCACTACCTGGCCCAGGCGTACACCCGCCTGGGGAAGGCCGACCTCGCCGCCGCCCAGCAGAAGCGGGCGGACCAGATCCAGGAGGACCTCAAGCTGATGAGCCGCCTCCACGACCAGGCGGGGCAACAGCCCTGGAACGCCGCCATCCGGGAACAGCTCGCCGCGGTCACCCGCCGCCTGGGGCGGACGGAGATCGCCGAGCGGTGGGAGCGGGCCGCGAAATCCTGCGCCCCCGCGCCCGGGACCGCGCCATGAGCCGCGGCACCGCCCACTGGCTCCTGGCCCTCGCGCTGGGGGTCGCCGGCTGTTCCCGGAACGGTCCGCCCGGTCCGCCGGCCCCGCAAGCCGACTCGCCGGGCCTCTTCCGCGACGTGACCGACGCCAGCGGGCTGTCGTTCACCTATCGCAACGGCGAGGACGCGGACCGGTATTCCATCCTGGAAGTGATGGGCGGCGGCTGTGCCGTACTGGACTTCGACCGGGACGGCCGGCTCGACCTGTTCTTCCCGGGCGGCGGGTTCTTCGACGGCCCCGACAAGAAGCAGATCAAGGGCCACCCCCCGAAACTGTACCGGAACCTCGGTGAGTTCCGGTTCGCCGACGTGACCGCCGCAGCCAGCCTGACCGCGCTGGCGGACGGCCAGCCGTGGTTCTACAGCCACGGGGCGGCCGCCTGCGACTACGACCGGGACGGCTGGCCGGACCTGCTCATGACCGGGTACGGCCGCCACGCCCTGTTTCACAACGAGCCAGACGGGAAGGATGGCCGGCGGTTCCGCGAGGTCACGCGGGCGGCCGGGCTGCTCGGCTCGCACTTCTGGGGCACCAGCGCCGCCTGGGGCGACCTGGACGGCGACGGGCACCCGGACCTTTACATCTGCCACTACCTCGACTGGTCGAACGAGAACGACCCGCGGTGCGCGGGCTACCGGATCAACATCCCACGAGACGTCTGCCCGCCGAAGGTGTTCGGCTCAAGACCGCACGCCCTGTACCGCAACCGCGGGGACGGGACGTTCGAGGACATCACCCGGGCCGCCGGCATCCGCGCCGACCGCCCGGACAAGTCGTACGGCAAGGGGCTCGGCTGTCTGATCCTGGACCTGGACGGCGACCGCAAGCCGGACCTCTACGTCTGCAACGACGGCGAGCCCAACTTCCTGTACCTGAACCGCAGCGAGCCGGGCCGGTTGCGCTTCGAGGAGCAGGGCAAGGAACTCGGGGTGGCCGTGGACGCGGGCGGGATGGCCAACGGCAGCATGGGGGTAGACGCGGCCGACTTCGACGGGAGCGGCCTGCCGTCGGTCTGGGTGACCAACTACGAGAACGAGTTCCACGCCCTGTACCGCCGGGTGGGCCGCGGGGCGTTCTTCAACCACGTGACCGCGCAGCACGGGCTGGCCGCGATCGGCCCGTCATTCGTCGGGTTCGGCACGGCGTTCGTGGACGTGGACCGCGATGGGTGGGAGGACATCGCGATCGCCAACGGGCACGTCATCCGGCACCACCCGAAGGACCACATTCGCCAGTTGCCGATCCTGTTCCTGAACCGGGAGCGGGACGGCCGGCGATACTTCGAGCGCGCGCCGGCCGAGGGCGGGCCGTACTTCCGCGAGCCGCACCTGGGCCGCGGGCTGGCGGTCGCCGACCTGGACGACGACGGCCGACCGGACCTGGTCTTCTGCCACACCAACGAGCCGGTCCGTCTGCTGCGCAACGAGTCCCCCGCCGACCGCCACTGGCTCGGGGTCGAACTGGCCGGCCGCGACCGGCGCGACGTGACCGGGGCGCGGCTGACGCTCGACCACGGCGGCCGCAAGCTGGTCCGCTTCCTGGCGGGCGGACGGAGTTACCTCACCAACAGCGACCCGCGCCGACTGTTCGGGCTGGGTGCGGACGCGGCCGGCGGCCGGCTGACCGTGGAGTGGCCGACCGGCAGCCCGCGGGTCGAGTCCTGGGACGGCCTGGCCACGGACCGGTATCACCGGCTCGAACAGGGGACCGGGCAGGCGCAGCCGCCGTGACCCGGCGACCGGTTTTCGTAAGGTAGCGAGGCCCGCCCGCTCGACCCGGGTGGGCCTTCTGCGTTCCGTGAGGCGACCCGATGAACATCCCGTGGTGGGGTTACGTGATCCTGGCCGGCCTGTCGTGGGGCACCTATGTCCCGATCATCTTCTACGGCGGCACCGAGCTGACGACCAAGCCCGGGACCATCGGCGGCCGGCTGGCGTCGATCCTGTGCGTCGGGGTGGCGTACTTCCTCATGGCGGTGGTGATCCCGGTCGTGATGATGAGTCTCCGGGACGACGCCAAACCGGAGTGGAAGGCCAACGGCCTGATCTTCAGCGGCCTGGCCGGGGTGATGGGCGCGGTCGGGGCGATCTGCGTGATCTTCGCCAGCAAGGCGGCGGTGGACGCGGCGAAGCTGCAAGGGGTGAACCCTGCGACGTACCGGATCTACATCGCGCCCTTGATCTTCTGCCTGGCACCGATGATTAACACGGTCATGAGCCTGGTCTGGCACCCGAAGCCCGGCGACCCGTGGCACTTCGGCTTCGAGATGCCAACGTGGCACCTGCCGGTCGGCATCCTGCTGGTGGCGGCCGGGGTGTTCCTGGTGCTGTACTCGAAGGAGGCTGCCGAGGCGCACAAGGGCGGCACGCCGAAGCCGGTCGAGACGAAGCCGGCGGAGGGCGCGCCGATGACGCCGTGACGTTCAGGCGACTCCCTCGCCCTCACCGACCACTGGCCTCTGTAAAGGGGCCAGTTCCCGGTCCCCCACGGTCCAGAGCCATTCCCGCCATCTGAACTGACTGGCTATCAACTCAACGTAACCACCCCGACCGTCTACCACGTAGTGACGAAAGTCTCGTCGGAAGAAGTCGGGCAGACTCTCCAGCCACGCGGATCGCTCGGCGACGTAGAAGCCCGGATCGGGACAATACCCCGTCTCGCGCCATTGCCGTACCCGCCAATCGAGGTAGTCCGCCGCACATATGGTCGGTCGATCGATCGTATACCCGAGTACCTCGACCCCCTCCTCGTCCGAGTGGGGGCCGACCCGCGCATAATAACACAGCTTGAATTCGATCTCGACGTGGCGGCTGTCCGTGCGGCCATCTTCTTGAATCCGGCCGGCGCCGAACACGACGGTACACACCGGCTCGACATCGGACTCGCTGTGCGAGAGTGTGACACCGCTCATCGACGGCGAAATCGCCCACGGGACACGACACGGTGTCAGGATGGTCTCCATATGCTCCCGCCCATCACATGACGTGCTGCGACCTCGCCACGTCGCGGCTAAACGCGCGCCCACGCCGGCGGGATCACCTGGCCGTTCGCGGCCAGTGCCCGCGCGCTCACCTGCAACACGCGTAGGAACCCCTCGCTGTCGGCGTGGTTGAACTCGCCGATCGCCTCCATCGAGGCGTTCGACTCCGAGTACATCTCGTGCGGCACGTCCGTCGCCGCGTCGAAGTGGACACCGCCCTTGTACAGCTTCAAGCGCACCGTCCCGGTCATCAGTTCCAGCACCGGTGCCAGCGCCGCGCGGGCCATGTGCGTCGCCAGGTCGAACCCGTAGCCCTGGTAGATCTGCTTCGCCACGAACGGCGACAGCACGTCGAACAGCTCCCGGCTCCGGCGGTCCAACACCAGTTGCAGGAGGTACGCATACGCGGTGCCGAGCAACTCCATCCCCGGCGCCTCGTAGACGCCGCGGCTCTTGATGCCGACGAACCGGTTCTCGACCAGGTGCGTGGCGATGCCGACCGCGTGCCGGCCGCCGATCGCGTTGCCCTGGCTGATCGCCTGGAACGACGTCACCGGCTTGCCGTCGAGCGCCACCGGCCGGCCCTTCTCGAACCGCACCGCCACCGTGCCCGGCTCGTCCGGGGCGTCCTTCGGCAGCACGCCCATGCCCGGCGTGACGAACCACGGCGGCGTCTGGAGCGACTCCAGCTTGCCGGCCTCGTGCGTCAGACCGAGCAGGTTCGCGTCGGTGCTGTACGGGGCGTCGTGCGTCACCTTGATCGGCAGCTTGTGCTTCTGGCAATACTCGATCATCTCCTTGCGGCCGCCGAAGGCTTTCAAGAACGTCTCATCGCGCCACGGCGCGTACACCTGCACTTCGGGCGCGAGCATGTTGGTGCAGAGCTGGAACCGCACCTGGTCGTTGCCGCGGCCGGTGGCGCCGTGGCCGAGGACGGTGATGCCGCGTTTCTTCATCTCCGGCAGCATCCCGGCGACGATGACGTGCCGGCCGATGCCGGTGGTGTTCCAGTACGCGCCCTCGTAGCGGGCCTGGAACTGGATCCCCTCGATGCCGGCCTCGGCGATCATGTCGTGCAGCTTGATGGCGACGAAGTCCTTGGCGCCGCTGGCCCGCATGCGCTTCTCGACTTCCGCGAAATCCGTCTCGTCCGGCTGGGCCATATCGGCGGTGAACGCCACGACGGTGACGCCGTTCTCGGTCAGCCACTTGGTGACGGTGCAGGAGTCCAGCCCGCCGGAGGCGGCGAACGCGACGGTCTTGCCCTTCAGGTCGGCCAGTTTCATCGGAGCCTCGGGTGGAGTGCGTCTGTCGCCTTCGTAGGAGGATCGGGGGCGGTGTCAAGGCGGGTGCATTGCGTGGCCAATACGGCGAGCGGGGGACGTCAGTCCCCCGAGGGCTCCCCGAATCGAGTACCGTACGCACGTCCCGGAGGCTCGCTGTTCGAGTGCAGGAAGTGGCTGGACGTGGGGAACCCTTGGGGGACTGACGTCCCACGCTCGCCGTGTTGGAGCGACGGGTCGGCGCGTCCCAGGTTTGCCGGTTGTGCGGCCCGCGCGAGGGCTCACGCCCCCGCTTTCTCCGACCATGTCCCGCAGTCCCCTACGGTAGCCGCGTCCATCGGGAAAGAATGCAGGTTGTGATCCGTCGTTCGGAGGGTGGCATGCCGGAAGCCCCTCGGCCCCGGTGGCGGCTGGATGCCGTCGCCCTGATCCTGCTCGCGGCCGGGATGGCCCTCGCGGTGTGCGTCGGGACTTACCGCCCGCTCACCGGAATCAACAACCCGCTCGGCCCGGCCGGCGATGACCTGGCCGGGTGGCTCGTCAACGCGCTGGGCGTCGGCGCGGTGGCGATGCTCGCCGGGTGGTTCGCACTCGTGGCGCTGTACGCCGCCCGCCGGCCCTGGCCGCGGCTCGCCGTTCGCGCCGTCGGTTGGGCGCTCATGACCGCCTGCGCCGCGGTCGTGGCCGACTACCTCGCCGCGTCGGTGCCGACCCCGGCGTCCGCGTTCGGCGCGGGCGGCTCCGTCGGCGCGTACTTGCGGTTCGCACTGGACGACCACCTCAAGCCGCCGCTGCCGGCGCTGGTCCTGGCGCTCGTCGCGATCGTCGGGCTGGTGCTGGCGGCCGACGGTCTGGTGCGCGCGTTCGTCCGTGTGGTGGCCCGCGCGGTCGTGGCCCTCGGCCGGTGGGCCGGGGTCGGCAACACCCTCGTCGCCCGCCTCGGCGACCGGCTCATCGCAGGTCTGACACGGGCCGGTCACGTTCTGGGCAAACTGTTCCGACGGAGGACGCCGGAGGTTGTCGCGCTCGCCCCGGCCGCCGACCCGCCAATCACTCGCCACACCGATCCGGGTCTTTCCGTGCCCATGCCCGTGCCCGTGCCCGATTCCGATGAGTTCGAAGACCCCGACCCGATCCCGATCCACCGCCCGACCGCCCTCACCCAGACGCCGCTGCCGTTCCGCATCGTGCCGGACCCGGACGCCCCCGCGCCGCCCGAGGACTACGAACTCCCCTCACTCTCCCTCCTTGCCGACCCGGACCCGTTCCCGGTCGCCGACCACGAGCAGATGCTCCGCGACCGCGCCGCGCTCCTGGAGAAGACGTTCGCCGATTTCGGCCTGGTGGTGCGGGTGGTCGGCATCCACACCGGTCCGGTCGTCACGCAGTACGAGGTCGCGCTGGACACCGGCCTGCGGCTCAACAAGGTGACGACGCTTGCCGACGATCTGGCGCTGAACCTCGGCGTGTCGGCGGTGCGCATCGTCGCGCCGCTGCCCGGCCGCAACACCGTCGGCATCGAGGTACCCAACGACCACCGCCAGACCGTGCGGCTCAAGGAACTGGTCCTTGCCAGCACCGCGAAGGCGGCCAAGTACAAGCTGCCGATCTTCGTCGGCAAGGACGTCGAGGGCCGGCCGCTGGTCTACGACATGGCGAGCATGCCACACCTGCTGATCGCCGGCCGCACCGGGACGGGCAAGTCCGTCTGCCTGAACGCGATCATCCTGAGCTTCCTGTTCACTCGCCGGCCGGACGAGTGCCGGATGATCATGATCGACCCGAAAAAGGTCGAGCTGTCCGAATACGGTAGGGTGCCGCACCTGATGCACCCGGTCGTGACCGACGACAAGAAGGCCGAGGCGATCCTCGCCTGGGCGGTGGACAAGATGGAAGAGCGGTACGAACTGCTCCGCCGCGCCCGGGTGCGGAACATCGCCAGCTACAACGAACTCGGCTGGGACGAAATCCTCCGCCGGGTGGACCCGCAGTCCGAAGACGAGCGGCAGCACATTCCGCGCAGCATGCCGTACATCGTGATCGTGGTGGACGAGGTCGGCGACCTGCTCATGTCCATGAAGAAGGAAGTCGAGAGCCACATCATCCGGCTGGCGCAGAAGTCCCGCGCCGCGGGCATCCACCTGGTGCTGGCGACGCAGAAACCCACCGTGGACGTGATTACCGGCCTCATCAAGTCGAACCTGCCGGCGCGCATCTGCTTCCAGGTGGCCAGCCGCGCCGACAGCGCGGTGGTGCTCGATGAGAAGGGGGCCGAGCGGTTGCTCGGCGCCGGGGACATGCTGTTCCTCCAACCGGGCACCAGCACCATCATTCGCGCCCAGGGCGCCTACGTGGACGACGGCGAGATCGGCCGGGCGGTCGCGGCGCTGGAGGTCCACGAGCCGAACTTCGAGAGCGAGCTATTGAACCTGAAGGCGAAGACGGTCGAGGGCGGCGGCGATCTGGGCGAACGGCTCCGTGAGCGCGACACGATGTACGAACAGGCGATCGAGGTGGTGATTCGCGAGCAGCGCGGCAGCACGTCGCTGCTCCAGCGGGCGCTGGGCATCGGCTACGGCCGGGCGTCGCGGCTGATCGACTTCATGGCCGAGGACGGCATCGTCGGCGCCTACAACGGCAGCAACGCGCGGGACGTGCTGGTGACGCCCGAGGAGTGGGAGATGCGCAAGAAGGGCGCTTAGCCGCGAGGCTGCTCTGTTGAAATCTTCGAGCTGTGACGGCCCTGTTTTCAGCCCGAAGGGCTGAAGACCGGGCCACCCGACGACGAGGTTTTCAACAGAACATTCTCGTCTTGAACCCTGTTTTTCTGTCTTCCCTGTGTCTCTGTGCCTCTGTGGTTAATCCTCTTCACACCAACTCCGTCACCACGTCCCGGTCGTCGAGGACGTACATCGGCCGGCCGCTGCCGCTGGGGAAGGTTGTTGCCGGGTCGATCCCGATCGCCCGGTACAGCGTCGCCAGCATGTGCGGCACCTTGTACGGCCGGTCCTTCGGGTACTCGCCGCGGGCCGAGCTGGCCCCGATGGCCTGTCCCATCTTCAGGCCGCCGCCGGCCACCAGGGCGCTCATCACCGGCGACCAGTGGTCGCGGCCGCCGTCGCTGCCGTTGATCTTCGGCGTCCGCCCGAACTCGCCCCACACCACCACCACCACGTCGTCCTGCATCCCGCGCTCGTGCAGGTCCTCCACGAGATTGGCGACGCCCCGGTCCAGCCCGGGGAGCTGCCGCCGGAGCGTCTTAAAGTTGCTGCCGTGGGTGTCCCACCCGCCGTAGCTGAGCGTGACGCAGCCGACCCCCGCCTCGACCAGCCGGCGGGCGGTCAGGAACTGCTCGACCCCCTTGTACCGGTCGCGGACCCGTGGCTCCTCGTTCTTCAGGTCCAGCGCCTTGCGGGCCGCCCCGGACGCGATCATGTCGAACGCCCGCTGCGAGAAGGCGTCCATCCCCTGCATGGCGCCGCTGGCGTCGATCTCCCGCCGGGTGCCGTCGAAGGACGCCAGGAGGTCGCGGCGGTCGTCCATCCGCTCGGCGGAGACGCCGCCCGCCGGCCGCAGGTTCCGCAGCCCCGGCCCGTCGGCAGTGAACGGCCGGTGCGCCACCCCCAGGAAGCCCGGCTCGGTGCCGATACTCATCCCCCGCAGGCTGACGAACGGCGGGACGTCCGCCGTGTCGCCGCGCATCTTCGACACCACCGCCCCGAACGACGGGTGCTGCCCTTGCGCGGCGGCGCGGTTCACCCGCTCCGTGAACCCGGTCATCACGAGCGAGTCCGAGTGCTCGTCCGACGACGCCAGCGACCGGACGACGGCCAGCTTGTCAAAAAGTTTCGCGGTCAGCGGCAGGTGTTCGCAGATCCGGACGCCCGGGACGCTGGTCGGGATCGGCTTAAACTCGCCGCGGAACTCGGCCGGGGCGTCCGGCTTGGGGTCGTAGGTGTCGATGTGGCTCGGCCCGCCGGGCAGGTAGACCATGACGGCCGCCTTCGGCGACGCGGCGAGCGATGGCGTCGGCGCGGCCTTCGCGCGGAGAACGTCGGCCAGGGTCAGGCCGGCCCCGAACGCGCCGATGGAGAGGAAGTTGCGGCGGTCCATGCCGTCGCAGAACCGCTGCGGGCGACCCCAGAAGGTGAACACGGCGGCGACCTCCACGAGACAGGCGAGAAGCGCCTCGGGCCGGACGGAAAGGGGAGGGCAGGTGACTCAACGGTAGTCGTGGCGGTGATCCCGGGCAAACGGAAACTGGCGGGGTTGTCCTTCTGCTTCTTCTTCTGCTCCTCGTGGAGCATGACCGTGAAGACCGCGGCGTTGAGCACCCAGGCGGCGGCGATCATTGGCACGACGGACAGCATCATCTCGTGGGCCGACAGCCGGAACAGGTACTGGAACACCCCCGCACCGACCAGCGCCGCCAGCAGTAGCCCCAGGGGGGTACACGTGAGGTAAATTACCGCCGTCAGCCCGTCCACCACCGCGACGACCGCGGCCAGCTTGACAACCGCCGCTACGGCCGGGCCGTAGTCGATCCCGAACAGTTGGCCGACCACCACCAGCAGCCCGGTCACGGCGACAACCTGGACGATTAGTGCGGCGACGACCAGGGCGAGCGCCCCGGCGCCGGCCGACACCCCCGACTTCGCCGCCAGCACGACGGCCGGGGCCAGGCTGAGGGCGAACCCGATCGCGAACAGCCCTGCCGGCACCACCCACCACGTCGGCGGCGCCGCCACTTCCTCGCGGCGGAGGATCCGGTCGCCCGGCTCCTCGGCCCCCTCGGGCTCGGGCTCGTCTTCTCCCTCCTCGCCGCGGCGACGCCGGCGCCGGCGGGGGCGGTCCTCCGGCTCCTCGTCGAGCGTGATCTCGAACTGGTCGCGAACCGGCGGCTCGTCGGCGGGCGGTAGCGACAGCGGCGGCCGCGGCGGCGGCTCGGGGTCGGCGAAGCCGTACCCCTCCTCGACCGGCTCGAAGCCGGGGTCATCGTCGGGGTGGGCCGGGTCGGTGGTCATGCGCGGCTATTCGTCGTCCGGGTCGATCGGCCGGCCGCCGCCGTTGCCGCGGTTCCGCTGGCGGTCGTCCGGGTCGAGGTCCTCGTCATCGACCTGGCCCTGGCTGTCCTTCGACTTCGATCCGCCGCCGAAGTCGTCCGGGTCCACACCCGAGGAGAGCATCGCCACGATCACGATCAGCATGATGAACTGGAACACCCACGACAGCACGTTCAGGCCGAACATCGTGACGATCGCCTCCCACACGTCCAGCCGCAGCAGGGTCATGAACAGCCCTAGCCCGATCATGAAAACGATCGGCTGGTAGACGAAGAAGGGCAGCCCGACCCAGCCGAACACGTCCATCAGCCCGCTGATCAGGAACCCCATTGCCGCCAGGCTGCGGACCGCGTGGGTGAAGGTGCCGTATTCGATCCCGAACACCGACCCGATGACCATCAGGGCCACGATCGTGATCGGGATCGCGATCATCTCGCCGACGACGCGGATGGCGACCGCCGCCACCGGCGCGATCGCCGCGTCCGCTCCCTTGGCATGGCCGTACGTCCCGACGACCGTCAGGATCACGCCGATCACCATCATGAAGACCGGCGGGGCCCACTCTGCGACGGCGCTGCTTTCCTTCTCCTCCCGCGGTGCCACGGCACCGTGGCGCGGCTTCTTCCGCTTCTTCCGCGGGCGGTCTTCCTCTTCCTCCTCCTCGATCGCCCGGACCCGGACCGTCTTCGCCTTCGCCCGGGGAACCTCGACCGTCTCCGCGTCGTGGACTTGCCGGGCCTTCGGCCGCGACGGGGTGGCATCCTCGACCACCTCGAAGCCCGGGTCGGCGGCCGGCCGCGGGGCGAGCTTCGCCGCCGGCAGCGGCTTCGCCGGCAGGATGCGGGCCGCGGGGATAGGCCGGGCCGGCGGCGCGGCGGGCGGCCTGACGGGCGGCGCGTCCACCACCTCGTATCCCGGGTCGTCCACCACTTCGTAGCCGAGGTCGTCGGACGGATCGGACGGCTGGGCCGGACTCATGGCGAGCCTATGTAGGCAGAGGAAAAGGGGCGCTCCATGCGATTATGCGCCCGAATCACCCGCCGCTCAAGGCGCGTCGTGGACAGCGGCCCGGACTAAACCTCCGGCCGACCGTTGGACCGATTCGGCCCGACGATCAATTACCCCGCTGAGCCACGGTCGTGAAGATTGTGTGGGTCGTCCGGCCGGGCCTTGGAGCGACCGACCCGGGTGCTACAACTGGCGGCTGCTGTTACGTTCGCCCGCTTCCTTGGACTCGTTGCAGGATCGCACCATGAGCAGGCCCAGGAGTGCTGGTCGGCGGTTGGGGTTCGCCCCGCGGTTGCAGACGCTGGAGCGCCGCGAAGTGCCAGCCATCTTCGTGGTTGATGACACGTCCCGGCGGGGGCGGGACTTCGACACCATCCAGGCGGCGGTGGACGCCGCCGCCGAAACCGACGGGAGCGACACCGTCCTGGTGTACCCCGGGACGTACCGCGAGCAGGTGACCATCGAAGGGGAGGAACTGGACGGGTTGACACTGCGGGCGGTGAGCAAGCAGGCGGTGATCACCGCCCCCAGCAAGGTCGAGGGCGACCGCGCCCTGATCGAGGTGAGCAACGCCGAGGGCGTGCTGATCGACGGATTCACCATCACCGGCCCGTCGGCGGAGCTGGACTTCGGGGTGCTAGTTGAGGAGGGCGGGTCGGCCGTCGTCCGCGACAACCGGATCACCGACATCCGCTCGGAGCCGCTCAGCGGCGTCCAGACCGGCGTCGCGGTCTGGGTCGATACGGGCGCGACCGCCACCGTCGTGGACAACACGATCGCCCGCTACCAGAAGGCCGGGATCGTCGCCCTCGACGAGGGGACTCGGCTCTTCGCCGCGGGCAACAAGATCGAGGGGGCCGGGCCGACCGACGTGATCGCGCAGTACGGTGTCCAGGTCGCCGTCGGGGCCGAGGCGGTTATTACCGACAACCGGATCAGCGGCAACGCGTACACCGGCGAGGACGCCGACGCGGCCGGGGTGATCGCCGCCGAAGCCGGCGAAGTGACCATGGCCGACAACCGGTTGACCGACAATGAGTTCGGGGTGATTGGCCTGGACCAGGCCGAGCCGCTGACCATCACCGGCAACGACATTCGCGGTAGCGCCCAGGACGGGATCAGCCTGGACGGAACGGACGGGGCGCTGATCGGCTGGAACCAGGTGCGGGACAGCGGCCGCGACGGCATCCGGCTGGAGGATTCCAGCGATAACACGGTGGTCGGGAACCGCTCGACGAAGAGTGACGAGAACGGGCTGACCGTGACCGGTGAGTCCGCGGACAACCGGATCCTGCTGAACGTGTTCGTCGGGAACGGCGAACTCGACGTGTTCGACGACACCACGGGGGACGGGACCGCGGGCACTGACAACACGTATCTGCTCAACCAGATCGGGACCGCCTCGCCGGACGAACTGGAGAGCGGCAAGGGCAGAGGGAAGGGCAGGGGCTAAGCTCGCGGCCACACCCGTCGTCGAGGCCCACCCGCGTTCGCGGGTGGGCCTCGTCGTTTGCGGTCCCGTAAGATACGGGGAGCCGACCCGACCACCGGAGGGGCGCCCCGTGTCCGCCGACCGCATCGCCGACTACCTGACCCAGTTCGCCCAGGCCCGCAACCAGATGACCGAACAGCTCCGCCGGGTGCTGGTCGGCCAGACCGAGGTGATCGAGCAGATCCTGGCCGCGGTGTTCACCCGCGGGCACTGCCTGCTCGTCGGCGTGCCGGGGCTGGCCAAGACGCTCATGGTGTCGAGCATCGCCCAGATCCTCGACGTCGGGTTCAAGCGCATCCAGTTCACCCCGGACCTGATGCCCTCGGACATCACCGGGACGATGGTGCTCGACGAGAACGAGCAGGGGCGACGGGAATTTCGCTTCGTCAAAGGGCCGATCTTTGCCAACGTGATCCTCGCGGACGAAATCAACCGCACACCGCCCAAGACCCAGGCGGCGCTCCTCCAGGCGATGCAGGAGCGCGAGGTCACGGTCGGCCAGGACACGCACAAGCTGCCGGACCCGTTCTTCGTCATCGCGACCCAGAACCCGATCGAGCAGGAGGGGACGTACCCGCTGCCCGAGGCGCAGCTCGACCGGTTCATGTTCAACGTCAAGGTGGACTACCCGACTCTGGAGGAGGAGAAGCGGATCATCAGCAAGACCGCGAAGGACGATGTCCCGGAGCTGGCGAAGGTGATGACCGGCAAGGCGATCGTGAACCTGCAGAAGCTGGTGCGGTCGGTGCCGGTGTCGGACTTCGTGACCGAGTATGTGGTGAAGCTGGTGCGGGCGACGCGGCCGAAGGATCCGACGGCCCCGGACTTCGTGAAGCGGACGGTGGACTGGGGTGCCGGGCCGCGGGCCGGGCAGTACCTGGTGCGGGCCGGGCAGGCGTTCGCGGCGATGGACGGCCGGTTCACCGTGGCGGTGGACGACATCAAACGAGCGGCGGTCCCGGTGTTGCGGCACCGGGTCGGAGCGAACTTCCAGGCCCAGGCCGAGGGCAAGTCGTCCGACGACATCGTCGAGGAATTGCTCAAGGTGGTCGGCGAGCCGGAGCCGGCCAAGTACGTCGCCGGCAAGCGGAAGATCTGAGGCGAACGGCCGGCGTGAGC
>DATLIF010000443.1:0-6350 GCA_035539575.1 Fimbriiglobus sp.
GTCCGTGGGCGTTGTTCGTCCTTGCTCATCGTGCGGCGCGGTCGCATAATCACCCCCGTCCCACCTACACACCCCTTCGCTCGAAGGAGCCTCCCCCATGCGCCGACTGTTGCTCGTCGCGGCCGGGCTGACCGCCGCGGCCGCGGTCGCCCCGGCCCAGCCGAAGGACGCCGCTGCCAAGAAGATCACCTGGCAGAAGACCGTCCTCGACCGCAAGTTCCGGTCCGAGGGGGTCGCGGTCGCCGATGTGAACAAGGATGGCAAGAAGGACGTGCTCAACGGCGAGTACTGGTATCAGGCCCCGGACTGGACGCCGCACGAGTTGCGGGAGCCCAAGGACCACGGCACCGGCGAGAAGGGGTACAGCCGCTCGTTCGCCTGCTGGGCGGACGACATCAACTCCGACGGGTACCCGGACCTGATCGTGATCGACTTCCCCGGCGCACCGTGCTACTGGATGGAAAACCCCAAGGGCCAGCCCGGCCACTGGAAGCAGCACATCATCTGGCACAGCGCCTGTAACGAGACGCCGCAGTACATCGACCTGCTCGGGACCGGCAAGCGGGTGCTGCTGATGGGCTTCCAGCCGAAGGGTGGAAAGCCGGAGGCCAACGAGGGGCAGATGGCGTACTTCACGCCGAACCCGAAGGACCCGACCGCCGAGTGGGAAATGCACCCGGTCAGCGAGCCGAGCACACCGGGTAAGCCAATGCCGGGTACGAACCGCTTCAGCCACGGGCTGGGAGTCGGCGACCTCAGCGGCGACGGCAAGGCGGACGTGATCTGCAATGGCGGGTGGTGGGAGCAGCCGGCGAAGGCCGACGGCAAGACCGCCTGGAAGTTCCATCCGGCCAACCTCGGCGAGTCGTGTGCCGACATGTTCGCCCTCGACATGGACGCGGACGGGACGCCGGACGTGCTCTCCACCTCGGCCCACAAGTTCGGCATCTGGTATCACAAGCAGGTCAAGAACCCGAAGCCGAAGCAACAGCCATTCGAACCGGTGACGCTGTTCGGACGACTGTCGTCGGAGACGCACGCGGCGCACCTGGTGGACATCGATGGTGACGGGCTGAAGGATCTGGTGACCGGCAAGCGGTGGTGGTCGCACGGCCGGGCCGAGCCGGGTTCGGCGTGGGAGGCGCGCGTGTACTGGCTCAAGGCGGTCAAGGAGCGGGACGGGTTCATCAACTTCGTCCCGCAGTTGATCGACCGGGACAGCGGGATCGGCACACAGTTCGAGGTGACGGACGTCAACGGCGACGGGTTGCTGGACGTGGTCACGTCGAACAAGAAGGGCGTCCACGTGATCGTGCAGGAGCGGAAGTGAACCCGGACGGTACGGAGTCGTACTGGTCGCGGCCGCGGATCGCCTTCTGGGCGGCCGCGGCCGCGGTCGTCGCTGCGGGCTACGGCTCGCAGTTCGTCGGAGTCTTCCGCCCGCCGTCGGGGGCGTACCTGGACTACGTGCAGGAGTGGCTCTCGGCCCAGAACTTCTGGGCCGGCCAGCCGGTCTACCGGCCACAGGCGGACGCGATCCTCGACCACACCGGCCGGGCGATCGACATGACCGCACTGCCGTGGAACGGACACCCGCCGGGGGCCGTCCTGGCGGCCCTGCCGTTCGGCCTGTTCGCGGACTACCGCGACGCCCACCTGGCCTGGAACCTGGCCACCTTCCCGCTGTTCGTACTCGCCGTGTGGATCGTTCTCCGCGAGCTGCGGGCGCCGGTTCGGGCGTGGTCGTTGTTGCCGGCGGTTGCCTTGACCCTGGTTTGCTTCCCGGTGCTGGTTCAGCTCGGACAGGGGCAACTCAACTTCCTGCTGGCGCCACTGCTGGCGCTGGGGTGGGCGGCCGACCGCCGCGGGTGGCCTGTCCGGGCCGGGGTCTACCTTGGGCTGGCGGCCGGGCTGAAGCTGTTCCCCGCGTTTATCTTCGTGTACCTGCTGTTCGCCGGCCGGTGGCGAGCCCTGGCGGTCGGAGTGATGGTGCTGATCGCGGTGAACGTGGCCGCGTGGGCGGCGTTCGGCACCGACGCTTTCGTGACTTACGTCCGGGACGTGTTGCCGAGTCTCCAGGTTTTCCGCGGGTCGTGGCGGAACGTGTCAGCCACCGGGTTCTGGACGCGGGCGCTGGGGCCAACTGCCCCCGGACTGGCGCAGGGACTGGCCGCGGCGTCGGTGCTGGCGGTGACGGTCGCGGTCGGGTGGCGGGCCTGGTCGGCCCGCACGGTCGAGGACCGGGACCGGGCGTTCGCGGCCGCCAACCTCGGGATGTTGCTCGCCTCCCCGGTCGCCTGGACGCATTACTTCGTGCTGCTCGCGGTCCCGCTCGGGCTGCTCTGGATGCGGCTCTCGGCGGGGTGGACCCGGGCGGTCTTCCTGCCGACCGCGGCGGTCCTCTGGCTGCCTGAGAACGTGTTCGCCGTCCTCGCCCTCGGCCGGGACCGCGCCGCCGAGATCGTGAACCTCCACGACCTGCCGGTCGGCCCGGGCGCGAACCTGCTGGGGCTTTCGGCGTTCACTTATTCTCTGGCGGCACTGTTCGGGCTCCTGGCGTTCGCCCCGCTGGCACCGGGCCAGGAGGCTCCGTTGAACCCGCCGGCACCGGTCCCTATCATTCCCACCGACCAACCCTCTTGAGAGGACTTCCGTCGCGATGCGTCACGTCCTGTCGGCCCTGGTCCAGAACCAACCCGGGGTGCTTGCAAACGTCTCCGGGATGTTGCACACCCGCGGGTTCAACATCGACAGCCTCGCGGTCGGCGAGACGGAGCACCACGACCTGTCGCGGATGACGTTCGTTGTCCACGGGGACGATGCCCAGCTCGACCAGGTCCGCAAGCAGCTCGACAAGATCGTCACCGTGATCCGGGTGGACGACATCAGCTCGGAGAACTTCGTCGAGCGCGACCTGATGCTCATCAAGGTGACGTGTCCGTCGGAGAAGCGGCCGGAGGTGTTCCAGCTCACCGAGTCGTTCCGCGGCCGGGTGGTGGACATCCAGCACGAGAACGTGATGATCGAGATCGGCGGCACCGAGGGGAAGGTGGAAGCGTTCATCGAGCTGATGCGGCCGTACGGCATTCTGGAGCTGGCCCGGACCGGGCGGATCGCGCTGGTCCGCGGGCAGGCCAAGCCGGCCGTCGCCGCGGAGGGGACGTGATGGCCGCCCCGGAGAAGATCGTCTCGTCCACCCGCCGGCTCGACCCGGCCCTGGTGGACCTGCTGAGGTCACTGAAGGCTGGCGACCGGATTCAGGTCACGCAAACGGTACGGGTCGGGTCGCGGACCTGGCCCGCCCAGACGGCCGGCACCTATCGCGGCGTCAACTACCTGGCGACCGGCGTGACGACCGACCGGGTGCCGGAAGACGACATCGTGGTGCCGACCGTCCACTTCACCAAGGACAACGGCGAACTGGCCAGCGTCAGCGTGGACGAGAACACCCGCATCACGCGAGCGTAAATCCCAAATCCCAAGCACCAAATCCCAAACAAGGCAACCGCATGTTTGGGATTTGGTGCTTGGGATATGGGATTTGTTATTCCTGGTTCCCCGCGAAGCAGACACCGAACCCGTTGAGGTCGATGTCCTCGCCCTTCTCCTGCTCGCCGGGGCCGCCGCGGTCCAGCGACAGCCGGACGTACGCCCACCAACTCGCCTTCTCGCCGTTCATGTCGTAGCCGCTGGCATCCACGTCCGCCTCCAGGAGCCACCGCCAGCTCCGCCGGTCGGTGCCGGTGTCGGCCGCTTCCTCCTGCCAGCCCTTGAGCACCCGGGAGATGTGCTGGAGCGCCTGCTTCCAGCCCTTCGACTCGTCGAGGTGGACGCGCAGCTCGTCGGCGGCCGGCTCGAACTCGGCCCCGGGCACGCCCTTGACCGCGTCAAAGAGGCGGTGCTCCAGGGCGCTGCACCGCCACGGCGACCACAGGTAAAAGGTGACCCCGGGGGTCTCGACCGTCAGTCCGAACAGATCGACCCGCATCGCCGTCGGCTCCCTACCCGGCCCGCGTGGGGGCCGTAGAACGCATAATGGATGAGGTGAACTTACCCCCCGGCCGCCCGGCCGGAAAGGTCCGCCGACTGCCCATGGTTCTGCCCGTCACGGTCGAATACCCTGCCATCGCGATCGGCGACCTTCACGGTCGGGTCGAATGGCTCGACAAACTGACCGCCCGACTGCGGTCCCTCCCCGAGTGGCCGTCCGCCCGGCTCGTCTTCCTGGGCGACTTCGTGGACCGCGCGGGCCGGGTCCGCGACACGCTCGACCGGGTGCTGGAATTGATCGCCGAGCGGCCGGGCAGCACCGCGGTACTCGGCAACCACGACCTGGCGCTGGTGCGGGCCGCCGGGCTGGACGGCCGGTCGCCGTCGGGCTACTGGGTCCGTCGGTACGCGTCTGCCTACGATCACCAGCCGACCTTCCAGAGCTACCTCGGCCGCACCCCGGACTACTACTCCGGCGCTGACTGGGAGAAGGACCTCGCAGAACTGAAGGCCGCAATGCCCGCCACGCACCGCGAATTCCTTTCGGGCTTGCCGTGGGCGGTCGAAGCTGACGGACACCTGTTCCTGCACAACGGCCTCTCGCCGGAACTGGACTGCCCGGCCGCGGTGCAGGTCGAGTGCCTGCGGCGCCGACAGTGGGACCGAGCGGTGGTGAGCCCGAAGTTCGGCACCGACACGGATCGGCTGTTCGAACCGGAGTACCCGGTCTGGATCGGGGCGGACAAGAAGTTGTCGGCCCGCCCGCTGCCGCTGCCGGGCAAGGTGCAGGTGACCGGGCACGTCCAGGTCCCGGCCCCGGACGTCAGCCCGGTGCGAATCCGGATCGACACCAGCGGCGGGACGCGGGAGCCGCTGACCGCGTGCCTGCTGCGCGGACCGGGCGAGCCGCCGGTGTTCGTGTTCAGCAACGGGTGATATGTCTTGTCCCCCTCTCCCCAACGGGGAGAGGGGAGGAAGAGGGTTGATGGACCGTTCCGCGTTGCCGTTCGTCCGCGTCCGGCTGTCGGTGATGATGTTTGTGTTCTTCTTCTCCCTCGGCGCCTGGGCGGTCACGCTCTCGACTTACCTGATGTCCGCCCCGACCAAGGGCGGGCTGAACTTCACCACCACCCAGGTCGGGTGGGTGTACTCGACGTTCGCGATCGGCGGGATGCTGGCCCCGCTGGCGATCGGGCTGCTCGCGGACCGGCTGTTCGCGGCCCAGCGGGTGCTCGGCGTGTCGGGGTTGGTCTGCGCGCTGCTGCTGTTCGCGGCCGGTTGGTGGTGCGACGCCAACTTCCCGCGGATGGACGACGCCTACCGCCGGGCGACGGCTGTCGAGCCGGTGCTGGACCCGGCGGCCCTGGACCGGGTGAACCACGACCCCGAGGTCCGCCGTGTCGCGGCCGAGACGTTTCGCCCGCTGTTCGGGCTGATGCTGGCGTACTGCGTCGGCCTCCAGATCGGGACGACGCTCACCACGGTCATCACCCTGCGGAACCTGCCGGACCCCGGCGGATTCAGTCGCATCCGGCTGTACGGGACCGTCGGCTGGATTGTCGCCGGGTTCGCGATCGGGCAGCTCCTGGCGGCCGTCTCGTCGCAGCCGCTGTACCTGGCCGCGGCCTCGGCGGGGCTGCTCGGGCTGGTCGCGTTTCTGATGCCGCACACCCCGCCGAAGGGGACCGGGCGGACGCCGGCCGAGATGTTCGGGCTCCCGGCCCTGACGCTGTTCCGCGACCGGTCGTTCGGGGTGTTCGTCGGGGTGACGTTCGCGTGCAGCGCGATGAACCAGTTCTACGGCATCTACGCGCACCGGTATCTCACGGACCTGGGGGTCCACAAGCCGGAGCAGACGATGACGCTGGGACAGGTGGTCGAGGCGGCGTGCATGTTCGTCATCCCGCTGCTCGGCCCGCGGCAACGGGTGAAGGGGCTGATGCTGCTCGGACTGGTCGGGTGGGTGGTCCGCGGCGCGGTGATGACCTGGGGTGCGGTGCCGGCGGTGGTGGCGCTCGGGGTGCCGATGCACGGGTGGAGCTACGCCTTCTACTACATGGTTGCCGCGACGTATCTCGACCGGGAGGCCCCGCCGCACCTGCGGGCCAGCGCCCAGGGGATCATCACGTTCGCCTCCAGCGGCGCCGGGGTGTGGGCCGGGAACACCTTTGCCGGGCTGGTCGTGGACCACCACCGCGCCGGCACGGTGATCGACTGGCAACCGGTTTGGTTGGTGCCGCTGGTCGGGTCCGCGGCGGCGCTGGTCGTGTTCGCGGTCTTCTTCCGGTCGCCTCCAGACCGCAAAAGACTGTAAACTCGGGGGCGGTAGGTCCGCCCCCTCCTGCCGAGAGATGTCATGG
>DATLIF010000444.1:0-3490 GCA_035539575.1 Fimbriiglobus sp.
GTTCAGCTCGGCGACCAGGCCGCCCGGGACCTGGTCGCCGAGCTGAACGCCATCGACCTCGCCGAGCGCGGCGGCGGCGACGAGCTCGCCGCCCGGATGCGGGCCTACGAGCTGGCGGCGAAGATGCAGCTGGCCGTGCCCCGGGTGACCGACCTGTCGGGGGAGGACCGCAAGACGCACGAGCTGTACGGCCTCGGCCGGGACACGACGCAGGACTTCGGCCGCAGCTGCCTGCTGGCCCGCCGGCTGTTGGAGCAGGGGGTGCGGTTCGTGCAACTGTTCTCCGGCGGGGCGTTCGGGTCGCCGCGGATCAACTGGGACGGCCACGAGGACGTGCGGGAGAACCACGCCCGCGAGGCGGCCCGGATCGACCGCCCGGTCGCGGCCCTGGTGGCGGACCTCCGCCGCCGGGGGATGCTGGACGACACGCTGGTGCTGTTCACCACCGAGTTCGGCCGGACGCCGTTCACCCAGTCGAAGGCGGACGTGGTCGGCACGGGTCGGGACCACAACCCGTCCGGGTTCAGCGTGTGGCTGGCCGGGGCCGGCCTGCGGCACGGGATCGCCCACGGCGCCACCGACGACGTCGGGTGGAAGGCGGTCGAGCACCCGGTGACCTGGCCCGACTTCCACGCCACCGTCCTGAAGCTGCTCGGCCTCGACCACACGAGGCTCACGTACTACCACAACGGCATCCAGCGGCGGCTGACCAATGTGCACGGGGAAGTGATCGAGGGAATCCTCGCCTGAGACGGCCCCACGGTCACGGGGGCGTCCGGCGTCGTCGACCGGATCGACGTGGGCCGCCCGATTTCATCAGGTGTGGCTGGGTGGGCGATCTAACCGGCAACGGCGTGCCGGACCGACGCTGGTCGCTGCACCACAGAAGCCAGCCGATCAGGGGCGAAGTCAGACTCCGGCATGGCTCGCTGGCGTGGCCTCGACCTTGAGTGCGGCCACATCTCGGCGAGGTGATTTGCCGAACATCCGACGATATTCTCGCCCGAACTGAGAGTGACTCTCGTACCCGACCCGGAACGCCGCCTCGCCGCCGTCGAGACCTTCCCCTACCATCAAGCGCCGCGCCTCCTGAAGCCGGAGCCGCTTCTGGTACTGGAGCGGGCTGAGGGCGGTCACGTTCTTGAAGTGGAGGTGGAGGGCCGACGAGCTCATCCCCACGTGCCTGGCGAGCGTCTCGATCCGCAGCGGCTCGGCGAAGTGGTCCCTCAACCAGCGGATGGCCCGCGCCACCCGCTGCGCCGGGGCGCCGGCGGCGGCGATCTGCCGGAGCCGTGCCCCCTCCGGGCCGACAAGCAGCCGGAAGGTGATCTCGCGGAGGACGAGCGGCGCGAGCGCCGGGATCTCGTCGGGGGCGTCGAACAACCCCAGTAGGCGGCCGACCGCGTCGAGAAGTGGGGGTTCGAGGTTGATGACCCCGAGCCCACGCACGGGCCGCCCGAGCGGCGGGATCGCCGAACCGTCGGCAAGGAGCTCACCGACTACGGCCGGGTCGATCGGGATGCGGATGGCCAGGCACGGGCGGTCCTCGGCGGCGTCGGACACGTGGGTGAGAGCGGGCATGTCGACCGACACGAGGAGCGACTGCGCCGGGTCGTAGCGGTACGCCTGCCCCCCGACCTCCACCTCCTTCGCCCCTTGAGTCACGACGCACAGGGACGGCACGTACACGACGGCGTGTTCCTCCGAGGGCGTGGAGGATCGGTAGAGCCAGAGGCCCGGGATGGCGGTCTCGAAGTCGCCGTCAGCCCCGGTGTGCCGCTCCACGGCTGCCGCCAGTGTTGTCACGTCTTTCGCCACCTCGTCCCTTCCCCATCGATTTCTTGCTTCCCATCCCAGTTTACCCTCGCCGGATGCCAGCGTGCACGGGCTTGGCCAAAGTCGTGGAGGATCAGGCCAAACTCCGGGACGATCGGGATAACGCCTCCTCGGGTACTGGGCTTACGATTCGGTGTTGACCAACTGGTCCAGACCCGCCGCGAGGCTGGGGCGGGCAGACCAATCCACTTACCCGCACGGTGCGACATGAAGACGACGCTCAAGCTCGCTATTCCACTCGGCTTCGCCACGGCGCTCACGGCATGTGCGACGCTGTTCACGGACGCGATCGCTTCTCCGCCCGTGTCGCCGACCAGTTCACCCCAGAAAGGAGCAATCAACGTGACAACCGGGGCAAACAACTTCCACAGGAGCGACACGTTGACCGTGGAGAAGGTCACCTTCAAGAACCAGTACCGGATGACCGTGGCCGGGCACTTGTTCCTCCCCAATGACCGGACCAAGGACGCGAAGCTCCCGGCCGTCGTCGTCGGGCACCCGATGGGCGCTGTCAAGCAGCAGAGCGCGGACCTGTACGCCACCAAGATGGCCGAGCAGGGGTTCGCCGCCCTGTCGGTGGACCTGTCCTTCTGGGGTGAGAGCGAGGGCCAGCCGCGGAATGCCGTCGCCCCGGACGTGTACGCCGAGACGTTCAGCGCCGCAGTGGACTACCTGGGCACGCGGCCGTTCGTCGACCGCAAGCGGATCGGGGCGATCGGCATCTGCGGGAGCGGCAGCTTCGTCATCAGCGCGGCCAAGATCGACCCCCGCATCCGGGCGGTCGCCACGGTCAGCATGTACGACATGGGGGCCGCCAACCGGCACGCGCTCAACAAGTCGCTGACCCTGGAGCAGCGGAAGAAGATCCTCGAGGAGGCGGCCGAGCAGCGGTACGCGGAGTTCGAGGGCGGGAAGGCGAAGTACACGAGCGGGACGGTGCATGAACTGACTGGGGACACGCACCCTATCCAGCGCGAGTTCTACGACTTTTACCGCACCCCCCGGGGGGAGTTCACCCCGAAGGGGTCGTCGCCCGAACTGACCACGCACCCGACGCTTACGAGCAACGTGAAGTTCATGACTTCTACCCGTTCGACGACATCGAGACGATCTCCCCGCGGCCGCTCCTTTTCATCACCGGCGACCAGGCGCACTCGAAGGAGTTCAGCGAGGACGCGTACCGGTGGGCCGCCGAGCCCAAGGAACTCGTGCTGGTGAAGGGCGCGGGCCACGTGGACCTGTACGACCGGGTGAACCTCATCCCCTTCGGCAAGTTGGTGTCCTTCTTCACTGACCACTTGAAGTAACTACTGGAGGGGGGCCGAGCTATGGGACACTCACGACGTATCGCCGTCTTGGCGGCTGGCCTGCTGGTCGGGCTGTCCGCCTGCGACACTGGGACACCCGTTCAGAACGCCACGGGTGCCGTGGCTGCTAACCACCAGGATCGGCTTCGGAACCACTCGGCGGGCAAGACCATGATGGAGAAGGTACATCCTGCTTCGGTCACCTCGACGAATGGTACTTACTTCTTGTTAATGCCTTTGGCCATCTTGCGTTTCAATTCAGCGCGGGGCTTGGTGAACCAACCGCAGTAGTCCTTCCGCCGCTTCTTCAGGCGCGGCTCGAACCGATCGGGGCGGTCGGCGACCCG
>DATLIF010000445.1:0-7265 GCA_035539575.1 Fimbriiglobus sp.
CGGCAGCACGGGCCGGCGATGCGAGGCCGACCAGATCGACGCCGAAGGGCTGCCGTTCGCCTTGACTGACTCAAGCCACCCGCGCCGCCGACTTGGTCAACCGCACGAGTTGCTTGCAGAACGCCGGCAGGTCGTCCGCCCCGCGGCCGGTCAGCACGGTGCCGTCGAGCACCACCGCCTCGTCCCGGTACGCCGCCCCGGCCGCCCGCACGTCGTCGCGGATGCCTGGCGAGCAGGTAACGGCCCGGCCGTCCAGCGTCCCCGCGCTCAGCAGCAACTGCGGCCCGTGGCCGATCGCCGCTACCAGCCGGGCGTCCTGAACGAACGTCCGGGTCACGTCCACCGCCGCCTCCCGCAGCCGCAGTTGCTCGCACGCCGGGCCGTCCGGGATCACCAGCAGGTCGAACTCGGCCGGGCTCACCTCGTGAATCCGCAGGTCCGGCTCCACCCGGTAGCCGTGCTGCCCGGTCAGGGCGTGCATCATCGGGCTGGCCAGCCGCACGTCCACCCCCTCCTCCCGCAGCCGATACCACGGGAGGAATAGGGTCAAGTCCTCGAATCCGTCCGCCACGAGAATCAGGGCCGTCATGCCTGGGCCTCGGCAAATGATGGGGGTGCGTGGATGTATCGGTCGGTCGGTATACGCGATTGTAGCCCGTCCTTGCGCGATGCGGGAAGCCCGGGACGGATCCGGCGCGGGAAACTTTGCGGCCTGGCCCGGAAAGTTCGTCTGGGCAAGCGGGGAGAATCACGGCGTTAACCCCGGCCAGACCCGTGTCGGAATTGACCCGTTCGGCCAGGTTGCTACTATCCCGCCCCGCCCGGGGGAGTCGCCGGGCAGTCTCGTTCCCCTCGCGGCCACGGACGGCACGGATGGGACGCCTGCGGTGTTGGGTAATTCGCGGCCTGATCCTCGCCACCCTGGCGGGGATCGCTGCCGGCGGGTGGGTTGCGCACGACTGGGTCAGCCCGGAGAAGGTCCGCGCCGCCCTGGTGGCCGCCCTGCGCGCCCAGTTCCCGGACGCCGAGGTCCACGTCGGCTCGGCCGGCCTGCGGCTGTTCGGCGGCATCCGGGCGACCGACCTGAAACTCACCCGCCACGGCGAGGACGCGCCGTTCGTCGAGGCCCCGACCGCCGTCATCTTCCACGACAAGGAGCAGCTCAGCCGCGGCCTGCTGGTCGTCCGCAAGGTCGAACTCGATGGCCCGACAGTTCGCATCGCCCGCCGAACGGACGGCACCTGGAACTTCACCGGACTGAGCCGGCCCGGCACCCCAGACCGGCCCATCCCAACGTTCGTGGTCCGCAACGCGACCGTGTTCGTCACCGACCAAAAGCCTGGCGGGTTGCCGCCGGTCGCCTTGCTCGGGGCGAAGCTGAACCTCCTGAACGACCCGGTCCCGCTGCTGAGGATCGACGCCCAGTGTACCGTTGCCCCCGGCGCGACCGGGCCGCGGCCGGTCGAGGGCGGTCTGGCAGTCGCGGTCGCCGTCTCGGCCCGGTTCAACCGCGTGTCGAACGCGGTCCAGGCGCGGATCGAGGTGCCGGACCTCCCCGTCGGCCCGGAACTGGCCCCGGCCCTGGAGCGACTGCACCCGGCGCTCGCCGAACACCTGGCGCAGCTCTCCGCCCGGGTCGGGATCAAGGCCGACGTGACGATGGACGCCGGGGCGGACCGGCCGCGGTACGACGTGCGGCTGGACGTGCGCGACGGCCGGTGGGAGAACGAGAACCTGCCGTGGCCGGTCGAACATCTGAGCGCCGAGGTTCGTGTCCAGGACGGCAAGGTGACAGTGGAGAAGGGGACCGCCCGGTTCGGCAAGGCGTCCCTCGACTTCAAGCTGGACACCCGCGGCCCGGCCGGGCCTGTGGCCCCCGGTACGCAGCACGTCGCACTCCGCGCCCCGGACCCGGGCGCGGGCGAGTCCGTCGGCGAACTCGCCGCGCTGGAGGAGCGACTCGAGCGCGCCGAGGTGACGGTCCGCGGTCTGGCGCTGGACGACGAGTTGCTCGCCCGGCTGCCGGCCGCGGCGAAGCCCGGCGCCGAGAAGGCGCGGCGGATGTTCAGCCCGGTCGGCGGGGCCGACCTGGCCGTCAAGTTCACCCGGACCGGGCCGCGGTGGGAGCGGACGGTCGAGTTCCGGCCGAACCGGCTGGCCGTCGCCTACGAGAAGTTCCGCTACCCGGTCGAGGACCTGGGCGGGTGGGTGCGGCGGGTGACCACCTCCGACGGCACCGACGAGTTCCGGGTCCAGCTCACCGGGTCGGCCGGCGGCCGGCGGGTCGAGATCACCGGCCGGGTCGGCACCGAGGAGCCCGACCCGCTCATCGACCTGAAGATCGCCGGCACCGACATCCCGATCGACGCCCGGCTGTTCGCGGCCCTGCCGCCGAAATACGCCGATGCCCTGGGCAAGCTCCGGGCCGTCGCCCGGGCCGACTTCGTCGCCCTGATCCGTCAACCGCCCCACGTCAACCGGTGCGAGAACACCTTCACCCTCCAGGTCTACGACGGGGCGGTCAACTACCACCACTTCCCGTACCCGATCGAGAAGGTTCGCGGCAGGGTGGTGGTCAACGTGGTCGGGATCACCCCGACCCGCCCGGCCGGGCCGGGGTCGGTCGACGACACGGTCCGGCTGTACGACTTCGAGGGGGTCCACGCCGGCGGCCGGCTGTGGCTGCCGTCCGGCGGCATCGACCCGATACCGGGGACGAAGGACCGCAAGTTCACGCTGCGGCTTCAGGGGGAGAACTGCCCGATCGACGCCGACCTGCGGACGGCGGTGGCGGCCCTGCGGATCGACGGCGCCTGGGAGGCGTTCGCCCCGCGCGGCCACGTCACCTTCGGGGCCGACGTGGAGATCACCGACCGCCAGCGCCCCGATCCGCCCGCCGGCCCGCTCCGCGTCTCCGCCACCCTGCCGGGCGAGCCGCCGTTCGACCCGGTGACCGACCTGCGGCTCGCACTGAACTTCCGCGGGCCGACGATCACCCCGGAGTTCTTCCGGTATGCCCTGACCGACCTGGCGGGGGTGCTGCGCTACCAGGGCGGCAAGGTGGACCTGGCCCGGTTCGCCGCGAGGCACGGCCCATCGCAGTTCGGCCTGGACGCGGCCGAGGTGCGCTTCGGCCCCGGCGGCGAGGTGTGGGCCAACGTCGGCAACCTGAGCCTGCGGCCGCTGGTCCCGGACGCGGACTTCCTCGCCGCGCTGCCCGGCAAGCTGCGGGCCGGCGTCGAGTCGCTCAAGCCGCAGGGGCCGATGGAACTGCTGGTCAAGCACGCGGTGGTGAAGGTGCCGCCAGGAGGCCCAAAGCCGGCGACCGCGTCTACTTCTCCCCTCACCCCGCGGGGAGAGGGGAGCAATGCCGCCCGCGGCCAGGCGCCGTCGCTGGTCCCGCCGCCGCCGGTGGACCCGGACCCGGTCGTGTACTGGAACGCCGAGTTGAAGCTCGCCGGCGCGTCCCTCGACACCGGGCTGGAGTGGACCGACGTCCATGGGGCGATCGCGTCCGTCGGCCTCTACGACAGCACCCGCCTCGGCGCGGTCATGGGCAACGCCTGGTTCGACCAGGCCACCATCGCCAAGCAGCCGGTCACCGCCGCGAAGATGACCTTCCGCGTCCGCCCGCAGGAGCCCGACCCGCACCGGCCCGGGCAGTACGCCGCCCCGGTGGTCGAGTTCCCGGACTTGACCGGCACCCTGTACGGCGGCACAGTCGGCGGCGAGGCTCGCGTGGTGCTGGAAGACACGACCCGCTACCGCGTCTGGCTGACCGCCTCCGGGGTGCGGCTTGACGAGCTGGCCCGCGAGCGCAAGCTCGGCAACGGCGCGGAACTCCGCGGACTCGCCCAGGGCAAGATCCTCGTCGAGAACCTGCCCGACCCGAAGTCCGGCCTGCTGACCCTCACCGGCTCCGGGCAGATCGACGTGCCCAACGGCCGGCTGTACAACCTCGGCGTCCTGCTGCCGCTGTTGAAGCTGCTCAAGCTCCAGGCCCCGGACCAGACGGCGTTCGAGGAGGCGCACGCGGTCTTCGATCTGCACGGCGACCGGGTGAAGGTGTCGCAGCTCGACCTGATCGGCACCGCGGTCAGCCTCGGCGGCTCGGGAGAACTCGACACCGCCGGCGAGGACGTGCGGTTCGAGTTCTACACCATCTGGTCGCAGGCCCTGAAGCGGTGGCTCTCGACCCCCTATGGGGATGTGACTTCGTTTCTTAGCGGCAGCCTGTTCAAGATCGAGATGGTCCGCATGCCGAACGGCGAGATGGACTACCGGCCGCACATGCTGCCGGTCGTCACCGACCCGGTCCGGGCGGTCGCCGAGCGGCTGCGCAACCGAATGGGCCAGCCGGTCGAGCCGCCGCCGGCTACAATCCGGGCGAACGGCTCACGCTGAAGGATGAAGGCGGAAGGATGAAGGATGAGTAAAACCGCCTGATCCGACGGTTGGTCTTTGTTTCATCCTTCCGCCTTCATCCTTCAGCCTTGGAGGTTTCCCGTGTTCCCGCTGCTCGGCACGCTCAACCGGATGATCTTCTGGGAGCTGGTGAAGGTCTTCCTGCTGTCGGTGGTCGGCCTGACCGGGCTGTGCCTGATCGCGGGGGTGATCCAGTCCGCCTCGCAGATGGGGCTCTCGTCGGCGCAGGTGCTCCAGGTCATCCCGCTACTGATCCCGAACCTTCTGCCGTACACCATCCCGGCCACGACGCTCTTCGCGTCGTGCGTCGTCTACGGCCGGATCTCCAACGACAACGAGGCGGTCGCCATGAAGGCCGCCGGCGTGGACCTGCTGACCATCCTGCGGCCGGCCATCCTGCTCGGGGTGCTGACCACTCTGGCCACCGCGTCCATGTACTACTCGCTCATCCCGCGCACGCACCAGATGCTCGCCGCCCAGCTCCTGCAGGACCCGGAGGAGATCCTTTACAACAAGCTCAAGCGCGACCGCCGCTGGGTCAGCCCGAAGGAGCCGTACGTCCTCTACGTCCGCGACGTGCAGGGCCGGCGGCTGATCGACGTGGTCATCAAGCGCAAGGCCAAGCCCGACAAGGACACGGTCGTCACCGGGGTCTACGAGTACGACTACGTGGCCCGCGCCCGCGAGGCCCGGCTGATCGTCAACCTCGACCAGCACAAGCTCGTCGTGGACGCCGACCGCTGGGTGATCTCCGGCCGCAACGGGTACTACGAGAGCTATAGCCCCACCCCGGAGGAGATCCCGCTGGGCGAGGAGTTCTCCGCCAAGACCATCAAGGCCAAGCCGATGTCCCTGGAGTGGACCGAACTGGGGACGCGGGCGGACGAACTGGTCCGCGACCGGGAGGTGCAGCGCCAGAAGCAGGCCGACGCCGCCGCCAAGGCGCAGGACCCGGCCATCGACCCGAAGCTCGGCGACGCCTACCGCCAGCAGGCGAAAGCGTATGAATTCCAGGCCCGGGACACTGGCCGGCAGATTCGCAGCGTCGAGTACGAGCAGCACATCCGCCCGGCGCTGGCGGTCGGCTGCCTGTGCTTCGCGGTGGTCGGCTGCCCGGTCGGACTGTACGCCAACCGCGCCGACTACCTCAGCACGTTCGTCACCTGCTTCCTGCCCACCGTGTTCGTCTACTATCCGCTGTTGCTCTCCGGCGGCGGGCTGGCCAAGGAGGGGAAGCTGCCGATGGTCGTCGGCATCTGGGCGGCCAACCTCGTCCTCGGCCTGGCCGCGGTGGTGCTGACGTTCCGGCTGATCCGACGCTGACCGCTTCGCGGTAAATCCCAAATCCCAAGCACCAAATCCCAACCGGGAGTCTGTCTGGTTGGGATTTGGTGCTTGGGATTTGGGATTTATTTCCTGGGTGGTGGTCCGCCGCGGCGCCACAGTTTCGCCAAAAGCTCGCGCCGCCGGGCCGGGTCGTCCTGCTCGTCTTCGATGTCCCCGATGATCTCCTCCAGCACGTCCTCCAGCGTCAGGATGCCCAGGGCCGCCTTCGTGTCCGGGTCGCGGACCACCGCCATCGGACGGTGCGTCCGCCGGAACAGCCGCAGCGCCACCGCCACCGGCACGTCCGGCGGCAGGAACTGCGCGTCGTACAGCGCGTCCTCCAGCACCACCACGCCGCGCAGGCTGAACAGGTAGAACAGGTCCTTGCTGTTGACGATCCCGACGATGTTCTCCGGCGACCCCTGGTAGACCGGCATCCGGGTGTGCGCCCCCTCCCGGACCGCCTCCAGCACCTTGTCTGCCGGCGTGGTCAGCTCCAGGGCCATCACCTTGTCCCACGGCACCATCGCGTCCCGCACCTTCTTGTCCGTCAGCGCGAACACGTTCAGCACCGTGGCGGCCGCCTCCGGGCTGAGCAGCCCGGCCTCGCCGGTGTACTCCACCAGGAGCCGCAGCTCCTCCAGCGAGTGGACCTCGTCCCCCTCGCCGCTGGGCATGTACCCAAGCCGCCGGATCAGCCAGTTGGCCAGCCCGTTCATCACCGTGATGATCGGATGCGTCATCCGCGAGAACAGGTTCAAGGGCGGCGACACCCACAGCGCCGTCTTGTCCGGCGTCTGCAGCGCGATCGCCTTGGGGATCAACTCCCCGAAGACGACGTGCAGGAACGTCACCAGCGTGAACGAGATTGCCACCGCCAGCGTGTGCCGGGTGATGAACGCCTGGCTGGCGGGGAGGAAGTCGAACCACGGCTCCATGAGCCGGGCCAGCGCCCACTCGCCGACCCACCCCAGCGCGATGCTGGCCAGCGTGATGCCGAGTTGCGTGGCGGCGATGGTGCGGTCCAGGTTATCGACCGCCCCCTCGACCGCCTTGGCCCGGGGGACGCCCTGGTTGACCATCTCCTCGACCCGGGTCGAGCGGACCGCGACCAGGGCGAACTCGGCGGCAACGAAGAACCCGTTGAGGGTGACCAGGGCCGGGATGCTCAGCAGACCGAGGGTGGTCCAGACCCAGGTGGTTTCGGACGGGTCGGCAGCGAATACCAAGGGGGACGGCTCCGGGCGCCGCGTCGGCGGTGCGGTCCGGTCCGACCGGAGCGCCGTCGGCGGGCTGGTATGGGCACTCGTTATGATAGCCGGCCGGCGAGGGCGGTCTGGGCATCCGAACTGCCGGCGGGGGGTCAGAGCGCCAGGGCGCCACTTTTTCGATGTGCCAGTTTGGCGCCCTGACCCCCGCCGGCAGTTCGGATGTCCAGACCGCCCCCGCCGGCCGGCTATCATAACGAGTGCCCACACCAGCCCGCCGACGGCGCTCCGGTCGGACCGGACCGC
>DATLIF010000446.1:0-1601 GCA_035539575.1 Fimbriiglobus sp.
GCCCTCCCCTGGCCGGCTCCGACACCCACACCGGGCCGAAGCGCTCGACGAGCAGCTCCAGGCTGACCTGGCGGACGTCGGGGATGGCGTGGCCGTCCAGCGCGGTCGGCAGCGGCGGGAAGAGGAACCAGTGGCTCCAACACCCGGCCGGGCTGCCGACGAACCCCGGCAACGCCACCTTGCGGCCCTGGAGCTTCGACAGGTGCCCGGCCAGCCGCACGCAGGCGAGCAGGTCCTTCTGCGCCTCGGCGTGGACCAGCTTGCCGACCTCCGGCGGGACGAAGTACGGGTCGGTCCGCGGCGGGTTGTTGCCGCCCTGGCGCCATGACTTGTACGCCTGCCGGGCCTCGCCCTTCGGGTTGCAGAAGTTGAGCGTCTTGGCGGACGGCTCGTCGCCGAGCACCTGTCCTTGCAGGTGGGTGGCGACGGTGAAGATCTCCAGCCCGTGCTTGCGGGCCAGGTCCACGCGCTCCTGGGCGTACGTCGCCGCGTCCGCGTCGGAGTCGCAGCGGCGCAGGTCCAGCTCCCAGCTCGCCTCCTCCCAGCCGTCGAAGCCGCTGTCTTGCAGGAACTGCACCCACTGACCGAAGTCCACGTTGCCGAACTGGCCGCGGACCAGCCCGATCTGGTGGAAGCTGGCCTTGCCGTTCTTGTGCTGGGGGGTTTGCTTGAAGCCCATCGGAAAGCCTCTGGGGTGGGAGTGGGGCGGGGAACCGGGAACGGTTAACGCAGACTGTACGGCCGACCCGGACGGCGGGCAAGTTCCGGCTGGAGCGTCCGACGGGCACAGTCGATAATTGTGAACAGGTGTTCCGAGTATCTCGTCCGTGGAGTTACACCATGCCCCGCGTCGTACACTTCGAGATCCACGCCGACGACCCGGACCGGGCCGCCGGGTTCTACTCGGGCCTCTTCGACTGGCGGATTGACAAGTGGGACGGGCCGGTGGACTACCGGTTGGTGACGACCGGCCCGGACACCGAGCGCGGCATCAACGGCGGGATCGTCGCACGCCACGGCCCGCGGCCGGTCGAGGGCCAGGCGGTGAACGCCTACGTCTGCACGGTGGAGGTGCCGGACCTGGACGACCGCCTGGCGAAGGCGGCCACCCTGGGGGCGGAGCTGGCGCTGGCGAAGATGCCGGTTCCCGGCGTCGGCTGGCTGGCCTACATCAAGGACACCGAGGGGAACATCCTGGGCCTCATGCAACCGGACCCGTCGGCCTGACCGGGGCGGCCTGCGGTCGGTATCACACCCGGATGAGTCCCGCCGACCGCCTGCTTACCTGGCTGATCCGGGCCAACGCCGCAGTCCTGCTCTGTGCGGCGGTGCCGGTCTTCTTCCCGACCGAGATGATGGCCGAGATGCACCAGCGGCTCGGCCTGGGCACGCTCGCCCGCGACCGGCTGACTGAGTACCTGACTCGGTCCGCGTCGGCGTGCTACGCCATGCATGGCGCGGTGCTGCTGGTGCTGGCGTCCGACGTCCGCCGGTATCGCCGGTTCATCGACTGGATGTACGTCATCCACTTCCTGTTTGCGCTGACCATGCTCGGCATCGACCTGTTCGCCGGGATGCCGCCGTGGTGGACCGTCGCCGAG
>DATLIF010000447.1:0-6827 GCA_035539575.1 Fimbriiglobus sp.
GGCGGGACACGGCGTGTCTCCGGGGGAGTGGAATGATGACTTCTAATCTGGCGCGGGTCCAGCCGCAATGATCTCCATCACGTCCCGCATCGACCCCCCGCCGCGAACTCCGGGACTGCCGTTGTGCCACCTGTCGACTTCAAGACCGCCTTATACATCAAGCCCGGCCGCGGCGGGGCTCGGGAGGCCGATACAACCCGGTCGGGGAAGCTCCGCCGCGGCTGGATAGAATCCGCCGTTGAAGACATAAACGGCGGCAACTGGGATCTCATCAGGCACCAGATCCGGCAAGAGCAGCCGGCTACCCATCACCTCGATCGGGCCTCGACGCTCCGCCTGTGTAGGATCAGACGGCGAGGTCGTCCGTGTCGGCGGTCGGCAGCTTCCTCCGCCCGGATTTGGAGACTTTCTGGTTTCTTGATTACTGATGGGGGAGCGATTCGCCGGGGATGGCCGGGAGAAGCGGCCGGCGGTGCCGCCCGGCCCGTCGCAAGCGGAGCGTCTCCCCGGATAGGTGGCCGCCGTGACCCGCCCCGTTGCCGCCCTACCGCTGGTGGCCGCCACGGACACGGTCCCGGCCGCCGGGGCGAGAGGCGCTCGGTGGTGCGGGCGGTGTCACCCGCAAGCACTCGGGGACGCGGAATGCGATTTCCGGTCGCACCCAGGACCTCCGCGGGTGCGCAATGTGACGTCTGACCGTCCTGGCCGGGCCCAGCGGCCGTCCGTGGCCGCTGCCGCCTCGGTATGTCGCGTGGTCGTCCTGACCGGGCATAGCGGCCCCGCCCCTGGCTGCTCTCACCTCCGACTCTCTTGGACCCCGTGGGGGCTTCCACCAGCGCGGTCATCCTGCGGGGGCGTCACCCCCCGGGTTGTTTCCCGCCGTCACCTGCCGGACCCGGGCGTCCACCAGCTCGGCGGCCCGGTGCAGTTCCTGGCGGGCGTTGGCCAGGTGTCCGAGCGCCTCCTGGTCCCCGCCGCCCATCTGGCATAGCTCGGCGGCGAACTCCTCGAGGACCGTCTCCAGCATGCGCAGGGCACGCGGCGCGTCCTCTAGCCGGTGACGTGGCGTGTTCTTCATCGGGATCGATCCTTTGTGAACTCGGGGCCTTGCGGAGCAGGAGCCGCCCGCGGGTGGTTACCTGGACATAGCGCCGCCGCTCAGGGGGCGGCCGTCGGCTCGATCAGCCGGTGGTACGCCTCCGCCGCCCGGGCCACCCGCGCCCGGGTCCCGACCGAGGTCCAGTCGTCGTACATCACCCGCAGCCGGGCAGCGGTCACGGTGCCGGAGCCGGCCGTCGCCCGGACGGCCGGCCAGGAGTTCGCGCCGGCCACGGCCAGGAGGGCCCGGAGGACGTCCCGCTTCTTCTCCGGCGTGACCGCGTCGCCACCCGTCAGGTGGCGGGTGTACTTCTCGAACGCGTCGGCCATCCACTCCCACACGGCGATCTCGCGCCACGGGTGGGCGTCCGCCCGGAACCCGGCCTCCCAATCGTCCAGGGTCTTCGGATCGACCTCGCTGAACACCAGCTGGAACCAGCGGAACGTCCGGCGCAAGGCGTCCGGGAACGGGTAGTGCTGAGGGACCGGCGACGTCCTCCGGGTGGGCGTAGCAGACGCCGTCCACTCCCAGGAGGGTGACGGGGATCATCCCGGGCGCCAGCTCGGCGGCCGGGATGGTGACGATCGTCCCGGCCGCCGCGTCGATCAGAACCCGGACCGAGTCGTTGCGAGCCATGAGCAGTCTCCTTTTCTCGTGTGCCGGTCGTCCGACGACCGGCACAGGCCAATCCGCAGTCAGACAGTCACCCGCGCGCCGAACCGCTTCCGGAGGGCGGCCACGCCGGCAGGGGTGAAGTTGTTTCCCACGTTGAGGACCAGCTGCTCCAGTCGATCCAGGTAGCCGCAGCCGGCCAGGGCGAACGCCGCCAAGTCGGTCAGCCCGCAGTTGTGGATGACCAGTCGGCGCAGGTTCCCGACCCGCGGCGACGCGGCGACCGCCAGGGCGACCTCGTCACCCTTCCACGTTCCGGTCAGGTCGAGCTCCTCCACCCCGCCCATCCAGCCGGCCATCAGCAGGCTGCCAATCCCGGCCGGCGAGAGCTGCGTGCCCGCCAGGGACACGCGCTTCAGTTGCGGGAACGGGAGTTGGGCCAGGTCGGCCGCCCCCGTCGTGCTGATCCGGCCGGCCGTCACCTCCAGGCACTCCAGGGTCAGCTGGGCCGAGGCGTAGCGGATCGCCCGGACCCACCGCTGGGCGATCGCGGTCTGCACGAAGGCGAGCCGCTTCACGCCCGACGTCCACGAAGCGGCCAGGACCGCGGTCGCGCCGCCGGGGTCGGTGTCGAACCCGGCGAAGCCGAGCGCGCGGAGCCGGTCGGGGACCTTACCGGACCGCGGGTGGAGAACATCGGGCACCGGGCTCTCGAGGGTGAGTTCCTCGATGGCCCCGAACTCGGGGAGGACCGGGATCATGGAGAGGGCTACCCCGTCCTCTTCGTACCGCTCGCCGAGGAGCTGCAGGCGGGTGACCGGACTGACGTGGATGCGAACGGCCTGCTCGAGGTAATCGGCCGCGGCCATCCGCACCTCGTCCACGAACCCCCGACGGAACTTCGCGTCGAGGTCGCTCCCGACCTTGCTGGCCCAGCGCGCCGCGTGCGCGGTCAGCAGCTTCTGCTCGCGCGCCCGCCGCGGGCGAGCGAGCACCGGGTCGCTACCCGGCTCACACTGCAGGCGGATGAACTCAGCCCGGGCCGGGTCGTCGTCCCGGTCGCCGTGTTCGTCCAGCCAGTCGGCGAACACCAGCCGCGGGGTGTCGTCCTCCGGTGTGTCGATCACTCGCCGGAGGATTCTCTCGCGGTCCGTTAGCGCAGTCGGACCCTTCTCCGGCTTCTCTGACGTCGGGACACTGGGAGGCTCTCCGCCGAAGTCAGGATCAGACGTCCGCCGCCGGTCGACCGGTTCGCCGTGATCGGATACCTCTTCGGGCTGGGGTTGGTCGTTGGCGATCTCGCTCATCTGGTTCTCGCTTCCTTGTTGGTTGAGACGCCGATGGGTCGTCCTGGCGGCACCGCACCGCGCAAGGACGGCGGTCGGCATCCGGGTCAGTAGCCGGTCTGTTCGAGCAGGCGTTGTGCGCTGACGGCGGCCGAAGGTGCCGGTTTAGAACCCAGGGTTGACGAGGGGTCGTCTTTGCTCTGGCTGAGCCGGTTCGCGAACCGCTGGACGGCTTCCTTCGAGGTGTACCAGACGCCTCCGACCCGGACCGCCTCCAGGCGGGCCCGACCGGTCGGGGTCCGGACCCCGCGGTGGATCCACCGCAGTACGGTGGACGGGTGCGGGAGTGGGCGGTCCTTGTCGCCGGCGAAGACGTGCCGGGCATTCACCGCCTTGACGAGCCGCTCCTTCAAGACATCGATCATCGCATTCCCCCACAATTCCGGGCAGTTGACGCCGGCATTTTGGGGGGACGCGACTGGCCTATCTACGGCCAAAATTATGGCTTAACTGGGCCACTCTGCCGTAGGACCAGCCAATACCCTCTTCCGGTCTTGGCCTTGATGTAAGGCTTCAGTTCCGGCGGGATCTTGAGGTCGTTGGGCCGAATTCTTTGGCCGTATGCCTTGCCGGCTTCTGCCAAAGTGGTCTGGTTACCTTCAGCCTGGAGCATGGTTTCGATCAAGGCCGCAAGCTTGTCGGTGACTTGGACGGTATTAATGGTCCGCCCCGTTCTGATACGAACGCGCGAATCGGGGTCCCGAAGCACCTCGAGAACCGGCTGGACGCTTTTCCGCTCCGAGTCGGGAGTGCAGCTGTCCTGGTCGAGTGCGCGGATCAGGTCGGCCCGCAACGCCTCGACCGGCGTGAGGTACTCACCCTGGAGGGTAAGGGCGACGGCGGTGTTCCAGACCTCTTGGATTGGATTCCACTCCGGGCGCGGCATGACCGGCCGTATTAGCGATCGGAGTCGGTCGCCCTCGCCGGGTGGCCAGCCGACGTACGGGGCGACTTCATCGACCTGACTGAGCGGCGGCTCGGCGAGTAGGCTGGTTAGCCGGTCCGTCAGGCGGTCAAGTATGGGAGCGCGCGAGTCTGCATCCATGCGCGTCAACCCGATCACTTCACGGCAGCTGCGCTGGAGACCCCATTCTCGCTGATGGACGGGGGCAACCTCGATCACGGCCCGCAACCATCCGGCCAGTTCGTCGGCGCTGGCCAGTAGCCGCTGGGCGGCCAGCCCCTGTGGGATGGGGCGAGGGCTACCAGGTGTCCTCGAGGGGGACCTCGACTGAGGGCCCGGCGGGGAGGAAGGGGCCGGATCACGGGCTGCACCGGACCGCTTTTTCCCTCCGGATCGCGCTTTGGGATTCATTTGCCTTCCTCGCACTTATGCCTTCACGCAAGATGGGTGGTACGCTGTTCCGTCCGGCTCAATCCTGTAATGCGAACCGGCAGGGTCGAAGGGCGACCAGTGCCGGCCCACCCGCGTCCGACCGCCACTCATCCGATCTGTCGGATCACCTCGGCGGCCTTCAGGCGGTCCTGTTCGGCGTAGATCTCGGTCGTGAACCCGGACGCGTGGCCGAGCAGGACCCGGGCCACCTCGACCCCGTGCCCCCGGCGGATGACGGTGGCGGCGAGGTGCCGGAGTTGGTGCGGATGCCACCGCGGAACCCCGGCCTTCCTGCATGCCGTCACGATCGAGTGGCGGTACGAGTTCGGCGTGTACCGCCCCCCCGGCTTCCGCTTCGGCCGGGCCTTCTTCCGGCAGACCTGGGACGGCGGCACCTTGCTCCGCCGGGCCGCCCGGAGCCGGGCGAATCGCTCGACCGCTGCCTCGGCCGGCGAGAACAGGTACGCGTCCGCCGGTCGTCGCAGGAATGGCACCAGTACGGCCTGGGCCTGAGGCCCGAGCAGGACTTCCCGCCGGGCTGCCCCCTCCCGGTGCTGCCCCTTGAACCTAGTCGGCCGGTACACCCAGACGGTCCCCGAGGTGTCGATGTCTGCCGGCCGCATCCGGCACACCTCGTCCGACCGCATGCCGGTCAGCCGCTGGACCTCGATCATGGCGCGGACCTGTGCGGACACTAGCGCCAGCACGGCGGCCACGTGCGCCTCGGGGACAGGCCCGACCTTCCGCGGCTCCCTCGCCGCCGACCGCCCGGCCCGGAGCGGCTTGACGGCGGCCAGCCCGTGGTGCACGGCGGCCGGCACCAACTCGTTCTCGACGGCCCAGGCGAACATCCGCCGGATCGCGTCCATCCGCTGGTTGATGGTGCGGCGACCGAGCCGGTACTCGACCACCCGCTCACCGACCTGCACCTGCTTCGTGTTACGGACCGCGACCGTCCGCCGCTGGGGCTCGAGCATCTTCTCGCGCACGGCCTTGAAGGCCAGCGGGCCGAACCCGGCGGCCGGGGTCAGCCCGTACAACTGCCGGAGTGGCCGTACGGACAAGCGGACCCGTTCGCGCTCCAGCGGGGAGTGACGGTAGTAGCTGTCGCAGTGGGCCTTGTACGCCAGGATGACCTCCGCGACCGAGAGCCCTTCGGCAGGGCAGTCCCGTGAGTGCTGACCCCGGCTAGTTCCGGGCATCGCGCGGCCCCGCTGGAGCCACTCGGTGATCACCCGGTCGTACTCGGCCTTCGCGGCGGCGGTGCCGAACTTGCCGCAGTACACGTCCTGGCCGTTGAGCCGGACGACGGCCTGGCCGGTGGCCTTGTGGCGGCAGAGCTTCGGGATGCGGCGGGCGCGGTGGGATGATGCAGCCATCCAAGGTTCCTCCGTAGCCTACGGAAAACGCTTGGCTTCCAGGCTGCGCTCCCGACCGTCGGGAGGTACGCTAAGTCGCGTCAGCAGAAGGGTTTTCGCGAGAGCCGCCTCAGGGATTCGAACCCTGGACCCCAGCTTTACGAAAGCCTTCCAGGGTCGTCCTGGTGTGTCCGCCACTGCCCGCTTGTGCTCGAATCCCTTAGTAATTGAAGCTGCATAAGTCCTAGGGTGTCCGGGCACGTCCACCCGCTAAGGTGGCGTTAAGGTGGCGGCTCTCGGAGGCCTTTTTCCGCTGACGCGCTGTTCGACGTGATTGGTACACTCGGGACACAGTAGTACTTGGAAGATCAATTCTATTGCTGGCGAGGGTAACGGAGGACATCCCCGTCCTTTGGGTTGTTGGCCGCACCCTGCCTCCGACGCCTTAACGGGAGTACGCACCGAGCCGGGAGACGGACTGCGTGTTGTTGGCCGCGAGGTCGGGGGGTACGATCGCGATGGGGGCTGACGCTGGACCCCGACCCTTCACCCGTCCTCCCGACATGAGCGAATCACCGGATTGGGACTTCGGCCGCTACCGGGCCATACTCCGGGTCCAGGCCCGAATGCTGCGGCTGGACCCCCGGTTGACCCGGCGGCTGGACGAGTCGGACCTGGTCCAGGAGACCCTCGCCCGGGCCCACCAGAACGGGGGTCAGTTCCGCGGGATTACGGAAGCCGAGCGGGTCGCGTGGCTGAGGCGGATCTTCGAGCGGGTCGTGCTCGACTGGATCGACCGGGAGTACGCCCAGAAGCGAGGCCCCGACCGGGAAGTCTCGCTACACGCCCTGACGGAGTCCTCCGGGCGGCTGGACGCGTGGCTGGCCGGCCCGCCGGCGCCCCCGGAGCGGCCCCTCGAGCAGCGGGAGCTGAAGCTCGAACTGACCACCGCCCTCGACCGGCTCGACCCCGACCAGAGGGACGCCGTCATCCTCCGCTACCTTCAGGAGTTGCCCGTCCCCGAGGTCGCGCGGCGGATGGGGCGGACGGAGAAGTCGGTCGCGGGGCTGCTGTAC
>DATLIF010000448.1:0-6264 GCA_035539575.1 Fimbriiglobus sp.
GGCCAGGTGCCCTCGGCGGCGGCCCGCGTCGCCCCGTCGAGCCGCAGCGACACCACGTCCCCGTCCACGGCCTTGACCTCCGCGGTCAGCCGCGCCGTCTCGACGTGCTTCTCGTCGAACGGCCGCGTCTGACCCCGCACGTTGTCCACGAGGTGCGCCCGCGCGAGCCGCCGGACGAGCGGCGCGGGGACGTCGTGCTTCTGCCCGACCCGCACCTCCGCGGGAAGGAACCGCCGCGCCTCCTGCTTCTGGAACCAGGCATAGTCCTGGTTCCACGCCTTCCCCCGCCAGCCCGCCGCCTCGTCCGCGCGCGGCAGGTCGCGGGAGTACACATGCAGCACCAGGCCGCCGTCGGGGTAATGGCGCTCCGCCCGCCGCAGGTCGGGGGCCTGGCCCTTCGGGTTCCCGGCCGGCAGCCGGTCGCCGGGGGCGAGCTTCTCCCACTTTGCCAGCGCGTCCCGCAGCAGCGTCGCGATCCGCTCGGGGTTGTTGGAGTTGACGGAGGCGAGCAACTCCCCGCCGGGGGTGACGGCGTAGGTCCCCTGCCGCGACGCCCCGGGCCGGCTGCCGTAGTGCCCCTTCTCGGCGAACTTCTGGAAGAACCGGCACTCCGTGTCAGTGCCGTTCTGTAGCCGGTACACCTCGTCCGCCGCCGGGACGAACTTGGCGGCGAGTTCCCGCACCTTGGGGTCGGTCCAGACAGACTGCCTGGCGATGACGCCGTTGTTTCAGGTGCAGGCCAGCGGGTGCCCGTTCATCGCCCACAGCAGGACCGGCTTCTCGCGCTTGCGGGCCTCAGCGACCGCGTCCCAGAGGGTGGCCCGCCAGGGGACCTCCTCCCAGCCCACCTCCGCGGGCTTCGGGTGGATGTGGTCCCGCCACCGCGAGAAGGTCTGGTCGTTCAGCGCGGGTGGGATGGCGGCCGCCACTGCGATCCACGCGCCGATAGCGAATCCGAACATGGGCACCTCTTCTCATGGACGGGCACAGCTATTGTCCTTCGCCCCGGAGGTCGATCAAGGACGTTTCGGCGTAATCGCCGCTTCGCCGGGCTCAGAGGCTCTGGATCTGTCCGGCAGCCGGGCGGATGGTCTCCAGCGGGTCGGGGGCGGCGGACTTCGGAGTCCTCTTCCCGCCCGGCCGTGCATTTCGTCGGACGCATCGGGAGCGTTCGTGATACAAATCCGAGCAGACGCCACCCCGAGGACGACGCCGTGCTCGCGCTACAACTCGGCATGCAGGGTCGCGGCATGCTGCTGTGGGGCGAATCCGCCCTCGACGACCAACCGAAACGCAGGAAGGCGCGGTCCGGCGACAAGGCCCACCCGTTCGCCACGGACGGGAAGACGCTACAGGCCGTCCTGTCGCAGACCGTTCCCGGCAAGCAACCGCGTGTGGAACCGGCCACCATCTGGCTGCCGACGACGGAACGGCCGGTCGCGTCGCACCCACTGCTCGCCGAACCACCCGCGCCCGATGCCGCCGTCGAACTCGTCGGGTGGACCGTACCCACGATCGCGCTCGATCCAGACACTGCCGTTGAGTTGCTTGCGGGATGCCTCGACCGGGACACGTTCCAGCCCGGCGTCTTCGTCGGTCCGACGCTGAAGTACTGGGCGGCCGCGGTGCGGTATGCGGCGGCCCTCGTCGCCCGTGAGCAGTTCCTGCCCGGTGTGGACGCCACCGATCAACGGATTCGCTCGTGCTGGCGGCCCGTCCTCGCGGGGGCCGAGAGGGCACGGTTCCGACGGCTCGCCGATGCCATGCCGGCCGCCTGCCGGGCGTTCGGACCGGACGCCCGCGCCTGTTCCGCAACGGACGCCCTGAGAGCATTCCTCGCAGTCACCGTCGATGCCATCGTTCGCTCGTCCGTCACCAGACCGCCGGTCACGCGAACGTTCGATAGCGTCCACGACCGGTGGCTGCACTCGCTTCGCGCGTCCGATGGTGCGCTGCCGCTGACTCCCGCGGAGTCAACCGAACTGACCCGCACTCTCGACGGCTGGCAGCGGCCGATCACGTTAGCGGCCACGGCGGATTATCGCCTGTGCTTCCGTCTGGAAGAACCGACCGACACGCCACGACAGGAGGCGGCGTCGGACCGCGGGACGTGGACCGTGCGCTACCTGCTCCAGGCGCACGACGACCCGAGTCTGCTCGTTTCGCTCGCGGACGTCTGGGCGTCGAAGAAGGCCGCCCGGGTGACGGGGTTGCCGCCTCGCGAGTTCCTCCTCGCAGCGCTGGGCCAGGCGGCCAAACTCTGCCCCGAAGTCGAGGCGAGCCTGAAGTCCGCCACACCAACCGGGTACACCGTCGATACCGACACGGCACACCGGTTCCTGACGGAGACGGCGTTCCTGTTCGAGCAGGCCGGGTTCGGCGTCCTGCTGCCGGCGTGGTGGGCGCGGACCGGGTTCCGACACCGGCTTGCCGTCACCGCCGCCGCGAAGACGGCGAAGAAGTTCTCGTCCAGTACCGGCGGGGTGATGTCGCTCGACGAGGTAGTCAAGTTCGACTGGAAGGTCGCCATCGGTGACGCCGACTTGACGCTGGCGGAACTCGAAGCGCTGGCGAAGCTGAAGTCGCCGCTGGTGCGGGTTCGCGGCCAGTGGGTGCAGATGAACGCCGACGAGATCCGGGCCGCGATCGAGTTCTGGAAGCGGAAACCGCAAACGACCGGCACCGTCCGCGACCTGCTGAAGATGAGCGTCGGCGCGGAGGCAGGCCCGCTCGGGCTGGCCGTCCGCGGCGTCAAGACGACCGGCCCATTGAAGACGTTCCTGAATCAACTTCAGGGACAGACGGCGTTCGCCGAGTTGCCGCCGCCGGCCGACTTTGCCGGCACGCTGCGTCCGTACCAGGTCCGCGGCTACTCGTGGCTCGTGTTCCTCCGGTCGGTCGGCCTGGGCGCGTGCCTGGCCGACGACATGGGGCTTGGCAAGTCGGTCCAGTTGCTCGCCGCGGTGCAGCAGGCCCGCGAGAACGGCGAATCTCGACCGGTGCTGCTGATCGCCCCCACGTCGGTTGTCGCCCACTGGCAGAAGGAAGCGGAGCGGTTCACGCCGTCGCTGCCGGTTCACATTCACCACGGCCTGAAGCGCGGCCGCAAGGACACCTTCGCCGCGCAGGTTCAGAACGCTGGCCTCGTCGTGTCCAGTTACTCGCTGCTGCACCGCGACGCTGCCGTACTGGGCGCGTTCCCGTGGGCGGGCGTGATCCTGGACGAGGCGCAGAACGTAAAGAACCCGGACGCCAAGACCTCACAGGCGGCCCGCTCGCTGACGGCGGACTACCGCGTCGCCCTGACCGGCACGCCGGTCGAGAACCACGTCGGCGACCTGTGGTCGATCGGCCAGTTCCTGAACCCCGGCTACCTCGGCACCCGCGAGAGCTTCCGTCGTTCCTTCATCGTGCCCATCCAGGTCCAGCGGGACGAGGAGGCGGCCACGCGGCTGAAACGCCTCACCGGCCCGTTCCTGCTACGGCGGCTGAAGACCGACAAGTCGATCATCGCCGACCTGCCGGACAAGTTCGAAGCCAGGGTGTTCTGCACACTGACCCGCGAACAGGCCACGCTGTACCAGGCCGTCGTGCGGGAACTGGACAAGTCGCTCAAGGATGAGGAGGGCATCCGCCGCAAGGGGCTGATCCTCGGCGCGCTGTCCAGGCTGAAGCAAGTCTGCAACCACCCGGCCCAGTTCCTCGGCGACAACTCGGCAATCCTGGACCGGTCCGGGAAGCTGACCCGCCTGACCGAAATGCTCGACGAGGTGTTCCAGGCCGGCGACCGGGCGCTGGTCTTCACGCAGTTCACCGAGATGGGCGCCATCATCCGCAAGCACGTCCAGGAAACGTTCGGCCAGGAGGTGCTGTTCTTGCACGGCGGGGTGCCGCAGAAGAACCGGCAGCAGATGGTGACCCGGTTCCAGGACGCGACCCGGGCCGACGCGCCGCGGGTGTTCCTCATCTCGCTCAAGGCGGGCGGCACCGGGCTGACGCTGACCGCCGCGAACCACGTCTTCCACTTCGACCGGTGGTGGAACCCGGCCGTCGAGAACCAGGCGACGGACCGGGCCTTCCGCATCGGTCAGACCCGCAACGTGCAGGTCCACAAGTACGTCTGCGTTGGTACGCTGGAGGAGAAGATCGACGAGATGATCGAGAGGAAGAAGGACGTGGCCGGGCGGGTGGTCGGCACCGGCGAGAGGTGGCTGACGGAGTTGTCGAATACGGAGTTGAAGGACTTGATCGCGCTGCGCGCGGACGCGGTGGGGGAGTAATCATGTGGGGGTTTTACGAGCGGTTCCCGACGTCGAAGCCGCGGGAAGCGAAGGGCGGCATCAAGGCGCAGTCGAAGCGGGGGAGCTTCGGCGAGACCTGGTGGGCTAAACGATGGATCGCGGTGATCGAGAGTTTCGACGTGGGCGCGCGGCTCCAGCGCGGCCGCAGTTACGCCCGCCGCGGTCAGGTGTTGTCGATCGACGTGACCGCCGGGACGGTGAAGGCCAAGGTGCAGGGATCGCAGTCGAAGCCCTACGCGGTGACGATCAAGGTCGCGCGGCTGACGGACGCCGAGTGGGCGAAGGTGACCACGGCGCTGGCGGGGCAGGCGGTCTTCGCGGCGAAGTTGCTGGCCGGCGAGATGCCGGCCGAGGTCGAGCAGGTCGCCCGTGACGCCGGGGTGTCACTGTTCCCGACGAAGGCCAACGACCTGGAAACGGACTGCTCGTGCCCGGACTGGTCGAACCCGTGCAAGCACGTGGCGGCGGTGTACTACCTGCTGGCCGAGACGTTCGACCGCGACCCCTTCCTGCTGTTTCGCCTGCGCGGCCTGGAGCGGGAAGCTCTCTTCACCCGGCTCAACGCGGCCACGCCGACACCGGCTGACGCGGGGCCGGAGGCGCCCGTGCCGGAACCGTTATCGGCCGACCCGCGGACATTCTGGTCCGGTGGCAAGGTTCCGGCCGATCTGTTGTCCGACCTGAACCTTCCACCGGTGGCCGCTGCACTACCCAGGCGACTCGGCCCGGTGCCGTTCTGGCGGGGTCGTGAGCGGTTCCTCGACGAGATGGAAGTGATCTACCGTGCGGCGGCCCAGTTCGGAGCGACCATCAGTCTGGGCGGTCCCGTGTCTGACGCGAGCATGACAGTTCCCAGGTCGGTTGCAGCGGGACGGTAGTCCGCTCACTCGGCGAGGGGACTACCTTACAAATCAACTGCAATGAATCACCCTTGATGACTCAGGCGTTGCGGCGGCGTCGAAGCGAGGGTGGGGCGGCGCACGAAGCGACCTCCGGTAATCGCGGAACACGACTCACAGAGGTGTGGGTGGGGTCAGTGGAGTTTTGGCGAGTGACTCGCCTCCACCCGTACCCTGGCCCGTTGATGAGTGGCTAGAAACCGGTTTCTGCATCCACCACCGACGCGGGCTTCCGCCTGTTCCGCGGTCGCGAGTCGCTCGCGTGAGGCGACGTTACCGGGACGGCCCGTCCCGCAAGTACGACGAGTACGGCGGGCGGGTGAAGGAGGCGGCGGACCTGCTCCTGGCGGCACCGAAGGACGGCCGGTCGCCCCGAGCCGGGCGGGGCGGACCGACGGACCGGATACGTGGTTGGAGGCCGAGGAGGGCGAACGACCGATGACTACCGCGAACCTGTTCGCCGACGTGCCCCAGAACCTGCCCGAGGAAATGGTCCAGACGCTCATCTCCGCCGCTCACGTCAGCGTCGAGCGGATCGTCTCGTACGGGCACGCCTCGCCCGCCGGGTTCTGGTACGACCAGGACGAGGCCGAGTGGTTGGTCGTGCTGAAGGGGGCGGCGAGACTCCGGTTCGAGGACGGCGAGGTCGAGCTGCGGCCCGGCGACCACGTCGCCATCCCGGCCCACCGGCGGCACCGGGTCGAGTGGACGATGCCGGACGGGCCGACGGCCTGGCTGACCGAGCATTACGAGGACCGACGCCATGCGGATCGTCACCGTCCTCTTGCTCGTCAACTCCCCGTACACGGCCATCTCAACGGGTTAGACCGAGGTGCCCGTTCGGAGGAGCCTGGCTGCGGCCGGCCTGGGCCGGCCGCAGCTCCAGTCGGAACCGGCTGCCGACCCCGTCCTCGCTCTCGGCCCGGATGCATCCGCCGAACACCGTCGCGAGGCGGTGGGCGACCGCCAGCCCCAGTCCCACGCCCGGCACCCCGAGCCGCCGGGCGTGGGCGGAGCGGAAGAACGGGCGGAACAGGCGGAAGCCCGCGTCGGTGGTGGATGCA
>DATLIF010000449.1:0-3039 GCA_035539575.1 Fimbriiglobus sp.
AGACGGCGGGGCTGAGTGAGCTTCGAGTCTCGAATAGCAATCATGCCCCGCCGCTGCTCAGCTTGATGTTCGGCGGCCGGAGGGTGCGGGTATGGCGGTCTGGTTCACCGTCTACTGCGCCCGGCGGGTGGACCACGTGACCGCCGTGGACCTCGTGGCCGCGAGCGGCGGTGTAACTACCAAGCGGCGGCCGCGCGGTACGGGATCGGGGACGGGGCGGCGGTGGACCGGGCCGTCGCCTCCCTCCGGGTGGAGCCGGCCGGCGGGCCCGAGGGCGTGCGGTTCCGTCTCACCTACGGGCCGGCCGGCGGCCGGCCGATCCTGGTCCACGTCTACGCTGACCCGGAGCTACTGGCCGACGAACGGGAGGAGGCCGAGGAGCTGCTGGCCGGGGCCGCCGGGGACGGGGTCGGCCGGGTCCGGGAGCACCTCGGCCGGGTGGTGCAAGTGGTGCACATGGACCTCGATTGGGATCAGTTCAAGGACATGGGGGTGGTCTTCGCCTGGATGGCGGCAGAGTGCCTGGCGGCCGCCGGTGCGGGCCTGCTCCGGGACCCAAACGACGGCTGGTGGGCCTACGAGGGCACCGGCTGGGTGCTCCTGGCCGGACCGGCCTGGCCGCCGAACCGCTCTCATGGCCAACCGACTTGAGAGGAAACGAAGATCCTGGGACGGGCTGAAAACCCGTCTTGAAGCCATTTGAAGCCCGGTCTGCTTGCATTCGCTCACCACAGGTTGCCCTCCTGGCGTCACCTGGCCGCACCGGGATGGGTCTCTCGCCGGCATCTCAGCTCTTCGACAGTGACAGCGGACTGTCACGGCCGAGGCGGTGCCAAACAGCTCTACGGGGTCGGCCCGTCGCCACGCGAGTGACGACCGACTGTCGCCGACCTCGGCGACGCCCCAGAAACCTCTCCGTTCCGCCGGACGCGGCTACTCAAAACGATGGCTCGACCCCCGGGGGGTGACCACTCCACGCCGGGAACTCGCGGGGGGATCGAGACCCCCGTCGAGCCTTCCTCCCGGGAGAGTGGCGTCGGCGCAGTTAGTCGTCGGCTCGGCCGGCGGGCCGCATCGGTGTCCGCGTGCAAGCGACCGCGCGTTGGCACCGGAACCCGGCGTGGGGCCAATCCCAAGGCAACGGGGTCCGGGACGATGCCGCAACGAGGCCACTCGGGGTCACGCCCATCGGGTCACGCCCCAGGGGAACAAGCCTCGACAAACGCGGTCGCCCTCTTCGCCCCAGTTCGGCCAATAGCTCCTCCCGCCGGTCCGGAGTCTCGCGTGTCACCCGCCCATGTCTTTTCCTCTCCAGGGGGTCTTGGTTTTGTCTTCACCACGCTTCACAGTGGCAGTGCGTTGTTACTCACGATGCCAGGAACTTCTGGCCGTCGAAGGCGATCTGCTTCCGCCACAGGTGGTACACCGTCCGACCGATCTTCGCCTCCAGGATGGCGTGCGCCTTCTTCACGCCACGCTTCTTGGACTGCCGCTGCATCCACGACTTCGCCGCGGGGAAGCTCCGCAGCATCAAGGACGCCGCCTCCGAGAACGCCCACTTCAGGTGCGCGTTGCCGATCTTGCGACCGCCCACGCCCTTCACCTTGCCGGCACTCTCGTGCGTGCAGGCCACCAGCCGCGCGTACGACAGGAAGTTGCCGGCCTCGGCGAAGCGGCGGATCGAATCGATCTCGTAGAGCATGACCAGACCCAGGATCGGACCGATCCCCGGGACGGTCCGGAGGAACTGGAAGGTCGCCGGGTCATCGACTCTCGCCGACTTCACCAGGTGGCGTTCGAGGGCGGCGATCTGGGTGTCATAGGACTCGATCAGGTTGAGGTCGGTGGTGATGGAGAGCCGGGTGCTGGGGTGCTCGAAGCGGTCGGCAATCGGGGCGGTGCGGTTGCCCTTGTAGGTGAGCTTCTTGTCGAAGGGCGGCAGGTTGTACTGGCTGTTGGTGTTCTGGATGTGGGCGATCAACTGCGCGCGTTGACGGACGAAGAACGAGCGGCGGCGCAGGAGGTCGCGGGTCTCGCGTTTGGCTTTGGGGTAGACGTAGGCCATCGGGAAGAAGCCACCCTTCAAGAGGCCGGCGATCTTCTGGGCGTCGAGCCGGTCGTTCTTGGCCTTGCCGCCGTGGATGGCCTTCATGGCCAGGGCGTGGCCGAGGACGAAGGGGATGGCCTCGCGTTCGCAGAGATCGGCGAGCCAGTACCAGGCGAACATGCACTCGCAGCCGACGACGAGGCCGTCGCGATACGGCTTGACGGCGTCGAGGAACGCCTGTGGTGAGGCGGGGAGATCCTGTTCGAGGCGTGTGCGTCCCTTGTCGTCGAGGACGTTGACGAAGAGGCTCCTGGCGTGCAGATCGACGCCGCAGTAATGTAAGTGCTGGGTGGTGTAGGTGCGCATCTCATACCTCCTTGGCGACGGGCCGGCCTGATCCCGCTTCGTGGTTGCCGAGCGCAAGCATCGGCTGAAAGATCCACGCTGGGACGGGGGCAACCCTGATCCCTTTTACCATTGGCGACAGGTTCGGCCCGTCGCCAACGAGGCCATGAGATGTATCCCTTCGCTGCACCTGACCCGGCCCGCAGGTAGGAGCTTCGAGATTCATAGTTCACCGTGCGGGCCGGGCAGGTGAGGTTGTTGTTCGGCGGCAGAAGACGCACGGGTGGAGTCAGCGTTGACGCCAACATCGGGACTCTGGGCGGCGGTCGCCAACGTCCGGGAAGCCTGCCGCACAGGCTCCGGTGGGGCGGAGGTGCGGAACGGCACGAAGCACTTCCGAGGCGGTGCCAAGGTGTACGTCATCGACGCCTTCTGGGGCACCTGCGACGCGGTAACGGTCGTCGGCCAGCACCGCAAGTCTCGGAAGTGGATGTGCCTGCACATGCCGGCCCGGCACTTGGAGAACCTGCGGCCGAAGCTGGTCTACAGCCCGACGGCGCTGACCCTGATGCGCGAGCACTACGCGGGGACGGGGCGCTCCGAGCCGCCCGGGCAGGAGTACGTCGAGGAGATTTGTGCGGTAGTCC
>DATLIF010000450.1:0-8556 GCA_035539575.1 Fimbriiglobus sp.
TCTTCGAGGCCCACCGATTCCTGCTCGGCTCTCACGGTGGGCCTCGAAGACTCGACCCACCCTACAAATACAGGTCAGCCCGGCGGTTTCGTCCGCCCGGTCATCGCCGATGTCACGGCCGCCTCGACTGCCAGCTTACGGATGTCGTACCCGCTGCGGGTGAACGACTCCCGCAACTCGTCCAGCGTCTTCGGGCCGTAGGCCAGGACCGGCTGCTGGGCGAGGTGATGGAACAGTTGCTCGGCGAATGACGTCTGCACTTCCGGGCTACCGGCCAGGAATTCACCCAGTCGCCGCGCCCCATCGAGCTTGACCGCCTCGCCGGTCGTCGTCAAGTACACGCCCGACGCGTCGATCGGCTGGCCGTTATCCTTCTCCCGGTATCGGCCGACGGCGTCGAAGTGCTCCAGCGTGAACCCGAGTGGGTTAATCATTCGGTGGCAGGTCGCGCACGCCTGGGAATTCGTCTGTAATGTCACCCGCTCGCGGGTGGTCATCTTCGGGTGCAGGTCCTCGGCCAGCGGGGTGAACGCCTCGGGCGGGGCCCGCAACACCCGGCCCAGAACGCCGCGGGCCACGAAGACGCCGCGGTGGATCGGCGAGGTCGAGCCGGTGTAGGCGAACGCCGCCATCAGGTATGGGTGGGTCAGCACCCCGGCCCGCTGGTCCGGGTTGAGCTTCACCGGCTGGAACGGCGCGTCGGCCGGCAGGTCGGCCCCGTAGAACTTCGCCAGACGGCCGTTCAGGTACAGGTCATCGGCGAGGATGAGTCTGCGGAAGTCGGCCTTGTCGGCACCCAGCACCTCGTCGAGCAGCAGGTCCAGCGAGGTCCGCAGGTCGGAGGCGATTTCCGGGTCGAACCCGGGGAACCGCTTCGAGTCCTTCGCCAGGTCCGGGTGGCTGTCGGCCTTCAGCCAGACGTACAGGAACTCGCGGAGCTTGGTCTTCGCTCGCGGGTCGGCCAGCATCCGCTGTGCATGCTTCGCGACCTGCTCCCGCGTCGCGAGCTGGCCGGCGGCCGCGGCCTTGAGCAGTTCGTCGTCGGGCAGTGTATCCCACAGTGCGAACGACAGCCGGGCGGCCACGTCGTGGCCATCGGGTCCGCCGAGGTCGCGGTACAGGAACCGCGGCGACTTCAGGACCAACAGGACCGCCCGCCGGACGGCAACGTCCGGGTCCTTCACCCCGTCGAACTGGCGATCCACATAGAGCCGCTTCTGGTCGTCGGTCAGCGGTCGGCGGAACGCCCGCTCGGCGAAGCGACGGACGAACTCGCGGAGCTTCGCGGCCCGCTCGGGGTCCGCCGGCGCGGCCCCCGGGCCGTCCAGATTGATCGAGGCCGGGTTGCCGGAGTCGGACTGCTGGCGGCGGCCCGCCGTCTTCACGCCCGCGAGGTCGTCCAGGTGCTCGACGACGTACCCGGCGGCCTCGATGGCCGCGTCGGTGGTCGCCTGCTCCCAGGGCTTCGACACTGTGTTGCCGCGCAGCCACCCGAGGCTGCGGTCGTCCGGCGGGAACGGCGTCGCGACGACGAACGTCTCCGGCGGCCGGCCCGGCGACAGGTGGCGCTGCGGGATGACCTCCGCGGCGCGGTGCGGCAGCTTCCACAGGAGGGCCACCGACGCGGGGACGGGCTTGGGCGGCCCCATCTGCTTCCGCGAGTCGTCCACCCCCTGCTTGGCCTTGGAGAACTCCAGCCGCAGCGGGTACGCCCGCCCGGCCAACAGGAAGGCCGTCCCGCGGAACTCGGTGTCCTTGCCGGACTTCACCCAGGCGTCGATCAGCGGCCGGTCCGGGTCGTTGACCCACAACCTCGCGGCGTGGTCGGTGCGGATGACGAACTCGTAGTCGCCCGTCTCTGGGGCCAGGAGAGTTCCCTCCCAGCGCGCGGAATACTCGTACCACGCGATCTTGCCCGGGGCCGGGCTGCTGACGCCGAAGTCGAAGTTCACTTGCGGGTCGATCCGCTCTAGCGCGCGGTCGCCGGGACGGAGCCTCCGGCCCTCGAAGTACCCAGCCTGGAGCCCGCGGCGGTCGTCGGCCTTCGCCGCGGGGCGGAAAGTGCCGACCAGGTCGGCCACTGCGTTACGGTACTGGCGGACGGTCAGGCGGGAGAGTTCGACGCGGGCCGGCTTGTTGCGGGCCTGGGCGGCGGGAGAGTAAAACGTCTCGTGGACGTAGGCGGCGACCACCTTCGACTGCCCGGCGTCGAGCTTGTCGGGATCGTCCTCCGGCATGGTCTTGTCGATGAGCGCCGCCAGCTCGTTAACCGACTTGTCGCCGATCAGCGGTTGCGGGTGCTTCTTGGCCCCCTCCCCGGACTGGCCGTGGCAGCGGGCGCAGTGCTGGCGGTAGATCTGTTCGCCGGTTGCCGCGTCATCGGCTCGGGCCGAGGACGTGAGGATCAACGCGAGCAACGCCCCGAGGAACGGGTAGCGAAGACCGGGTGTGTGCGGTAAGGCAGCCATCATCGGGTTGTTCGACCGAGACGCCCCGACCGGGGTCGGGGTGGTAGCCGACAGGTCCGAACCCGTCAGCGGTGGGACTGGGTTTAGTTTCGAGGATTCGCGCCCGGCTGTCAAGCGGCACGGGCGGTAGTCCGGCCGCTCCGTGACCGGATCCCTGCCCGGTGGCCGTCCGCGTGTTCGCGCACACAATGACAGCCCCGCAACCTGCCCGAGGTCGCCATGAAGCCGAGTCCACTCCTTCTCGCTGCCGTACTCGCGGGGCTAGCCGTTGCCCTCCCCGCGGCGGACCCGCCAGGCGGAACGTCCCTCCGCGTGCTGTGCTACAACATCCACCACGGTGAGGGGACCGACGGCAAGATCGACCTGCCGCGCCAGGCAAGGGTGATCGCCGACGCCAAGCCGGACCTGGTCGCCCTCCAGGAGGTGGACAACAGGTGCCGCCGCAGCGGCAAGGTGGACCAGATCGCGGAACTCGCCCGGCTGACCGGGCTGCACGGGCGGTTCGGCAAGCAGATCGACTTCGAGGGAGGTGAGTACGGCCAGGCGGTGCTGTCGCGGTTCCCACTCGACGAACTAACCGTCCACTGGCTGCCCGGGAAGCCCGACCGGGAGCGGCGGATCGCCGTCGAGGCGCGGGTCAAGGTCGGCGGCGGGGAGGTGTCGTTCGTCGGCACGCACCTGCACCACCAGCGCGGCGACTTCCGCGAGCAGCAGGCGGCGAAGCTTAACGAGCTGTTCGGCAAGGCCGAGCGGCCCGTCGTCCTGGCCGGGGATCTGAACGCGGAGCCGGACGCCGAGCCGCTGGACGTCTTGCGAGAGAAGTGGACGGTTGCGACGGCCCGGCGGTCGCTACTCACCTACCCGGCGGTGAAGCCCGCGGCGCAGATCGACTACGTCCTGTGCCGGCCGGGGAAGCGGTTCCGGGTGGTCGAGGCGAAGGTGATCGACGAGACGGTGGCGTCCGATCACCGGCCGGTGCTGGCGGTGGTGGAGTTGGTGCCGTAGCGGTCACGGACTCCCCGCGGTCGGGTATTCCCACATCGGCAAACCCCGCCTCGCGCAAGCCCGTTGCGAGCGCCTCCGCCCGGTCGGGTTCGCCGTGAACCAGCCGGACCGCCTTCGCGGTGGCGGCGTGCGGGGCCAGCATCGCCACCAACTCGCCGTGGTCGGCGTGCGCGGACAGGCCGTTGAGGACGACGATCTCGGCCTTCACCGGAACGGTCCGCCCCAGGACGCGGACCTCCGGCTGCCGCTCGACCAGCCGCCGGCCGAGCGTGTTGTCGGCCTGGTAGCCCACGATCAGCACCGTGTTCCGCGGGTCGCCGAGGTTGTGCTTGAGGTGGTGCAGGATGCGGCCGGCCTCGCACATCCCGCTGGCCGAGATGACGACCGCCGGGCCGGGCATCTTGTTGAGCGCGATGCTCTCGTTGACCGTCTCCACGTAGCGGACGTGCTGTTCGCCGAACAACTCGGGGTGCTCGTCGAGTAGGCCGAGAGCCTCCTTATCGAAGCACTCGGAGTGCGACCGGAACACCTCGGTGGCCCGGTTGGCCATCGGGCTGTCCACGAAGATGGGCACGTCGGACAGCTTGCCGGCCTCGATGAGTTGGTGCAGGAAGTAGACGACCGTTTGTGTGCGACCGACGCTGAACGCCGGGATCAGCACCTTACCGCCGCGGGCGGCGGTGTGGCGGACGACCTCGCCGAGCTTGTCGGCTGTCTCCTCGACCGGTTCGTGCGTGTGGCCGCCGTAGGTGCTCTCGCTGACAATCAGGTCCGCCGGCGGGACCGGTGCCGGGTCACGGAGGATCGGCGTCCCCGGCCGGCCGACGTCGCCGGTGAAGGTGATCCGCTTCTCGCCGACGCGGACGGCGATCATCGCCGAGCCGAGCAGGTGCCCGGCCTCGACGTAGGTGGCATCCAGCCCGGGGAAGACCTCGACCGGCTCGTCGTACGGGACCGCCTTCAGGCGCAAGAGCGTGCGGTACACATCGCGGGCGTCGTAGATCGGTTCGACCTTTGGCTCACCTCGCTCGCGTTTGCGGTTGAGATAGTTCGCGTCTTCTTCCTGAATCTTGGCGGCGTCGCCGAGCATGACCGCCGTTAGCGCACGGGTCGCGTCGGTACAGTAGATGGGGCCCTTGAACCCCTGCTTGACGAGGTTCGGCAGGTTGCCGCAGTGGTCGATGTGGGCGTGGGTCAGCAGGACCGCGTCGATGTCCTTCGGGCGGAACGGGAAGTCGCGGTTGCGCGCGTGGCTCTCGGAACGCCGGCCCTGGAAGAAGCCGCAGTCCACCAGAACCGTCTTGCCGGCGGCGTCGAGCCGGTGCATGGAGCCGGTGACGGTCCGGGCGGCGCCCCAGAATGTCACCGTGGGAGGGGAGTCGCTGCGGTTGCGGGCCATGCGATGCCCTCGGTAATTTGGGAGCCGTCCATTCGATCCCCGAGCGGGGGGCGTAAGCCCCCTGAGTGCGCTCACACTCAGGGGGCTTACGCCCCCCCCGCTCAGGAGTTGGCCACTACTTCAGGGTCGAGAGGTACTCGATCAGGTCGAGGAATTCAGCCGGGGAGATCGACCCGCCCAGCCCCTCCGGCATGCTGCTCTGCTTCAGCGCCGTTCGCCTGTCGATGTCGTCGGTCTTGATGACCTTCTTCTCCTTGCCGTCGAAGATCACCACTAGCTCCTTGGTGTCGGAGACGACCAGCCCGGTAATGGTCTGGCCGCCCAGCGTGTCGATGCGGGTTGACAGGAACTTCGGGTCCACGTCGGCGTTGGGGTCGATGATCGATTCGACCAGCTTCTGCCGGGTCTTGAGCCGGGTGGCGACCTCGTGCATGTTGGGGCCGTACTCCTGGCCCTCGCCGTTGCCGACCTGGTGGCAGGCGGTGCAGTTGCGGACGAACACCTGCCGGCCGTTGGTCGCGTTGCCGCGCATATCGGCCAGCGCCTGCATCGCCTTGTTGCGCTGCTCCGCCGGCCTGGTCTCCGCGCCGAGGAGCAGTTGCAGGTACGGCAGCGCCAGCCCGCCGGCCTTGGACGCGGCGAGCAGGCCGGAGAGGACCTTGCCGGCCGCCTGGTCGCCCCTGGCGAATTGCCCGGTCAAGTACGCCTGCCGCCAGACGGACTCGTTCGCCCCGAGCGCCGCCTCGGCGGTGTACTTCACCCAGTAGTCCGGCGACTTCGCCGCGGGCAGAACGGACTGTGCCGCGTCCATCGTCGGGTAGTAGCTCAGACCGCGGACCGCCTCGGTCTGCACCCGCGGGTGCGGGTCAGTCGCCATCTTCTTGAGCAACTCGAACGCGTTCGGGATGCTGTCTCTCTCGTCGGCGACGATCCGGGTCGCCGCGGCGCGGGCGTCCGGCGTCTTCGCCATGAGCACCTGGCCCAGCAACCCGGGGTCGATCGCGTGGTGCCCTTGCTGCACCCACAGCGCCTCGCAGCGCAGCCGGTCGAAGTCCTTGTCTGCCGGGTCGAGCTTCGACGCCCACGCCTTCACCGCCGGCAGCACTTCCGACGCGGGCCGGTCGTGCAACTCCCGGCGGGCGCGGGCGCGGGTCCGCCACTCGTATTCGCGGAACTGCTCCAGCACCTCCGCGGCCGGTTTGCCGAACTGTGTCACCGGCTTTAGCAATGGCTTGTCCTTGTACACAAGCCGGTAGACGCGGCCGAGCTGGTGGTCGCGGTTGGGGTCGCGCTGGCTGTACTGCATGTGACCGATCAGCGCGTTGGCCCAGTCGCCGAACCATAGCGCACCGTCCGGGCCGATCTGTGGGTCCACCGGGCGGAAGTGCTTGTCGGTGGACTTGAGCAGGTCGTACGCGGTCCTGGGGTCGTTCGGGTCGCGGCGGACGCGGGTGCCCCTGTACCCGGCCCCGTCGTCGGCGATGGTCCACCGCGGCATGCCGTTCATGTTGATGACGCAGGCGTAGGTGAACTGCCCCTGCACGTCGTCCGGGAACTGGCGGGAGATCAGGAACTCGCTGCCGACGACCGGCCGCATCCGCTCGGGGTCAAACACGGGGTTCAACCCCTTGCGGCCGGTGTACTGTGCCCCGGAGAGCGGCGTGTCCCAGTGCTGGCTGGCCCCGGTCCCGTCGCCGCAGATGCCCTGGCCCCACTGGTTGTAGACGTAGCACCACGGGTTGCCGTACCCCGGTGTAACGAAGTGGCTGACCTTGAGCGTCCGCGGGTCGAGGACGTAGCCGCCCGAGGTGCCGAAGTTGCGGAACGGCCCCCACGGCGTCTCGACGGCGGTGCTCATGGCGATGCCTTCGAGCATGTGCAGCTTGCCGCCGTGGTCAAACTCGAACGCCCCGACGGTGTGGTGCGTGTCGTCGGTCGCCCACCCGTCCAGCACGGTCGTGACCTGGTCCGCCCGGTCGTCCCCGTCAGTGTCTTTCAGGAAGACGATCCGCGGCTGGTCGGTCACGATCACGCCGCCGTTGTAGAACTCGAAACCGGTCGGACAGTGCAGCTTGTCGTAAAAGACCGTGGACTTGTCCGCCTTCCCGTCGTGGTCCGTGTCTTCGAGGATCACGAGCTTGTCGGCCGGCCGCGGGTCGCCAGGCTTCCACTGCGGGTAGGTCGGCATGGTCGCCACCCACAGCCGGCCCTTGTTGTCGAAGTTGAGCTGCACCGGCTTGGCGATCTCCGGGAACATCTTCTCGTCGGCGAACAGCTTGACCTCGAACCCGGGCGGCACGGTGCAGGACTTGATGAACTCGTCCGGCGACAGGTAGCGCAGCGACTCGGCCTCGGAGTAGTTCTGCCGCGGCTCGCCGAACCGGGTCGGTGGGGTATATAGCTCGCCGGTCTTGCTGTCGTCCGGCTTCGCGGCGACCTCCTTGCCCTGCGCGATGTCCCAGGCGTAGCGGTCGCGGACGGCGGCCATGGCGCGGATCTTCAGGTACTCGCGGGGGAACGTCTCGGTGTCCCAGGTCCGCCGGCCGCCGTAGACGTACCAGCCGTTGAGCATCCGGTAGTCCTGAAGGTGAACCCAGGACTTGTCGTTGACCGCGGCCCGCAGCCTCTCGAACCGGGCTGTGTCCCCTGCTCCCGGGTTCGGCACGCCGAAGAGCGTCTCGTCGAGTAGCGTCGCCACCTCCCGGTCGCCAGCCTCGTTGACGTGGACGCCGTTGATCGTGAACTGCATCCCGCTCTCGCGGGCGAACAGCGCCGCGGTCGGGGCGAACAGGTCCACGAGCGCCAGCTTCCGCTTATCTGCAACGGCCTTGACGGCGGTCGCGTACAGCTTGAGGTTGGCGTTCTCCTTCGCGCCGTCGGGCAGGAGCCGGTCGCCGGTCGGCTCGAACGCGATCGGCGACACCAGCACGAATCGCGGTTTCGACTTCGTATCGTCACGCGGGTACTTCGCGGCGTACTCGTCGAGGAGCTTCTCGTAATCCGCCTGGAATTTCGCGACTCCCTCCGGCCCGGCGTACGACTCGTTCCAGCCGAAGAAGCACAGGAACGTATCCGGCCCGAACGCGAACAGCGGGTCGTCGATCTGCGTGTAATCGTTGGACCGCTGGCGGACGGACACTTCGTCGGTCGGCCGGGCGAAGTTACGGACGACCAACTCCTTCTCCGGGAAGCGCAGGTGCAGCCGCGTCTCGAAGTGACCGAACAGGTTCATCCGCTCGGCGGTGGAGTTGCCGATGAGGGCGATCCGCTCACCCCGGATGAACTCCAGTGGAAGCTTGCTCGGTGGCAGTTCCGGCCGCTTCGGGCGCGGCCCGGGTTTGAGTAATTCGTCGGCTTTCCCGTGCGGCGTCTCCTTCTTCGCCTTCTTCTGGGAGTAGACCTCGTTCGGTGCGATGAGAGCGATGGCAGGGAGAAGGGCCGGCAAAAACGCCAGCCGGATCAGGCGGGAGAAAGGCATACGGGGACTCCGCAATCGCCGGAGGGTGGTGAGCTTTATCAGGGTATCCGGTGAAAGCATGACTGCCAACGAGTAGCCCGGCCGGGATTTGCGATCGGGACCGGGCAGCCGTAACCAGCCGGTGGCATAATAATTCCTACCAGGACCGGCCGCCGGTGCGCGGGCGAACGGCCGGCGTGAGCCGGCTGGTGGGGTCTGCATCACAC
>DATLIF010000451.1:0-1822 GCA_035539575.1 Fimbriiglobus sp.
CCCTGGGAACGGTTGTGTCGGGTCATGGTGTCGGCTACCCTCTGGGGGAGAAGGCCGACGTGAGCCGGGAGGGGACGGAGAGAGGGCAGTTTCCCCAACGGGATCGGCGCGGCGTGACCGCCGCGCGTCACCAATGGCAAGGTCGCCACCTCCCGGGCCAGGTTGCAAGACGGGCACGAGGCGCCAGTGCCGAGTCGGCCGCAGGCTCACGCCGGTGCGTATCCTACTGACCCACGTTCACGGGCCGTCGGGGGCCGCGCGCGGCGCTGAGGTTGCAAGGAACCCCCGCCAGCCAGTTTTCCCTGGGTGCCGAGGTGATCTGCCGGCCCGGTTCTCGTCGGCGCGCACGCGCCCCTGACAGAGCCACTGCTCTGACTGGCTGGCTGTTCTACCGAGGCGGTGTGCGGGGGAGCCGGCCGTGACGGATCACACGTCATGGTTGCAAACGGGAACCACGCGAACCCGGCCAGGGGCACCGGGTCGGGGTCACCCGTGATGGGGCCGAAACGCTCCCCGGCTCAGAGTCACCTGCGGGGAAGACTCCAAGGAGTCCGCGCCACCATTGAAGCGCCGAGTCGAGACGCACACCGCCAGCGCTCAGGATAGCTCGACCCCGGTTCCTTCGTGATGGCGTTCTCGCGGAGCGAGTATAAGGGGGGCACCTCGCCCGGCTTAGCCAACGCGGCGTGCCGGACCGCCGCGCGCAACAGCAATGCGGGTAAGTCAGCCGGAACAGTCGGATTTGAACCACCGCGGCTTTTCTCGCGTACAGCTAGCGCCCAGCGAATGCGCCGCTCGCTCTGGGGGTCGGTCAGACGCGTCCCGTGGTCGGGAGCGTTCGACTACCGAGTCAGGAGGCAGGCCTTGTCATCCCATCTACCGCGCCGAATCGTGCAACTTCATTACGCCTTTCTCGCACTGTTCCTTACCGTCGTGCTGTCCGCTTGCACCGCCCGAGAGGACAAGGGTCCGGACTCCAAGCCGGCGCAGGAGCCCGTGTCCGCCAAGGCCGCCAACCCAATGGCGAGTATCGCGCGCATGGTCGGAGGCGAGTGGAAGATGACGGCCACGGCCGGGACGAGCATGTTCGACACCTGGCACTGGGGCCCGGGCAGGCACTCGATGCGCGTGATGACCGACGGCCTCGGGGCGGACGGCAACCCGTGGCGGGCACTCGGGGTCTTGTACTGGCACCCGGGCCGCAAGCAGGTCTGCTCGCTGGGGCTGAGCCCCTACGGTGCGGGCGTGGCGGAAGGCACGATCACGTTCGACGGCGAGACCGCGGAAGCCGTCACCGACATGTACCAGACCGGCGGTCGCCGCAAGCTGAAGTCGCGATGGCGATTCGACGGCCCCGACAAATACCACGACGAGTTGCTGGAGGCGACCGGACCAGGCGGTTATTCGCCTCTGGCCGCGTGGGACCGGGTCCGCGTCATGCCGCCAACCCCGCCGCGCCCGCGGACCGTCGAGGGGGCAAAGCCGTCGGAGCGGCTGAAGGCGATCGAACCGCTCCTAGCTACCTCCGAACTCACGCACCATCGGTTTTTCTGGTGCGAACGGGCCGTCCCGTCCGCATTGTAGGGTGAGCCGTCCCTGCCCCGGGAGGTCCGCCATGTCCGACGAGAGCATCTTCGCCGAGGCCGTCGCTATCCCCGATCCCGCCGAGCGGGCCGCCTACCTTGACCGGGCCTGCGCCGGCAATCCCACCCTCCGCCAGGAGGTCGAGCAATTGCTGGCCGCCCACGACCAGGCCGGGACGTTCCTCGTGTCTTGACCGAACACACACACACTCACACACGCACGAGAGACGGCTTTGCGC
>DATLIF010000452.1:0-8269 GCA_035539575.1 Fimbriiglobus sp.
ATCTCCGCGTGGACCAGCACCGCCTTGCCGAACATCTTCGTGTACTCGAGCGCCCGCCGCATCAGCTCCGCGGACTCGACCGGGCTGCCGTCGTCGGTGAACGCCACCGCGCCGCCCGCGACGAGTCCGCCGATCTCGGCCAGCTCCTGCTGCTGCCGCCCCTTGGTCACGGCGCCGCACGGGAAGACGTTGCAGTTGCCGGCCCGCTTCGCCTGGAGGACGACGAACTCAGCGGCGGCCTGCGAGTCCAGGGCCGGCTCGGTGTTGGGCATGCACGCCACCGACGTGACCCCGCCGTTAACCGCGGCGGCGGTCCCGGTGGCGATCGTCTCGTCCTCCTCGCGGCCCGGCTCGCGGAGGTGGACGTGCATGTCGATCAGCCCGGGGCAGACGATCTTGCCCGTGCAGTCGATGGTGCGGTCGGCGGTGAGGTTCTGCGGCCCGAGGCCGACAACCTTGCCGTCGGACAGCCACAGGTCGGCGCTGCGGTCGATGCCCTGTGCCGGGTCGATGACCCGGCCGTTGCGCAGGAGGAGGGTGCTCATGGGGATGTTCTATCCGTCGGAGCCCGAAGCGTAAGCGAGGGTCTTGGTAGGAAGACCCTCGCTTACGCTTCGGGCTCCGACACGTTTGGCACGTCGGGTGCAATCTCACCCCCCGACGGACCGCCCACACGCCCCGGCGTGCCTGGAGACGGGAACCCGGTTGCACGGCCCCCGGCGGGCGGCTTCCCAACATGGAGAGAGCGATGAGTACCGACGTGACGCCGTCCGGTGTTGAAACCTCCCAGCCGCCGCCCACCCCGCCGGGGGCGGTCCCGGTGTACAACGTGCCGGCGCCGGGGTCCGATCGGGCGGCACGGGTCGAGACGATCACCGTCTACGGCCACTCTAACCTGCTGTACTGGTGGCCGGTCTGGCTGGTGTCGTTCATCCTGGCCGGGTGGACGTACTTCGACGGCTACCAGATGGCGGTCGTGCCGCCCGACTCGCGGGTGGTGAGGGGGGCCGAGATCTCCGGCTTCGACCAGCCGCGGGACGTGCTGGTCGCCCCGGCCGACCGAGGCCAGGCTGAAGCCGCGGTCGGCAACCCGGAGGCCAACAGCAAGGGGGTGCAGGCGCCGGCCAGCATGACCGTCGCCCGCACCAACAGCCTGGGGGTGATTTTCGTCGCGACCCTCTTCGTCGTGGCCCTGGTCAGCACCCTGACCCTGCGCGGGCTGGTGTCGCTGTTCGTCATCGCGCTGATGATCGCGGCGGTGGTCACCTTCGCCCTGCTCGACTGGTGGGACGACATCCTCGGGTTCTTCGGCGGGCTGGACATCCGCATGAACGCGGCGGGCTACCTGTTCGTGGCCGTCCCGCTGTTCCTGGCCTGGCTGTTCGTCGTGTTCATCTACGACCGGCAGATCTACATGGTCGTGGACGAGGGGCAGATCCGCTATGTGCGGGACATCGGCGACAGTGCGATGGTGGTCCCGGCCGAGGGCTCCCTCGTCGAGAAGAAGCGCAACGACGTGTTCCGGCACTGGCTGTTCGGGTTCGGGACCGGCGACATCCAGATCAAGACCCAGAATGGTCAGGTGATCGAACTGGACAATGTGATCAACGCAAACCAGAAGCTGGCGGTGGTCAACGACATGCTCCGGCACAAGGCGATCACGGTCGATGCGGCGTAGCGGGCCTAGCCGGCCGGACCCCGGCGGCGGGTGATCGGGCGGACTTTCGATTCGCCGGTCTTGTGCAGGAATCGTAGCCCCTGGCGGAACTCGCCGCGGACGCCGAACCGGAGGTGCTTCTGCCAGTCGGACCCCTCCTCGCCGCGAGCCCAGGCGAGGAGGGCCAGCGCGTAGCCGAACATCGGCGGCGTCATGTACTCCGGCTTCCGCAGGTCGGTGCCCGGCCAGCGGTCGTGCTGGCCCTCCCAGTTCCGGGGGCAGTTCGCCAGGAAGATGCCCAGGCCCTTGAACACCACCGTCAGGTCGGTCAGCAACTCGTTGTCGAACACCTCGGACATGATCCGCCCTTCGCCGAGCAGCCGCTGGTGGGCCAGTTCGTGGGCCAGGGTGCCCACCAGCCCCACCGGGTCGGCCAGTTCGTTGTCGTTGACCCGGATCACCGCCCCCTCGTACAGCCCGCCCGCTTCGGTCGGCAGCGCCTCGCCGGAGGCGTTCTCCAGGAACAGCGGGTTCGCCCGCGGCTTGAGAAACTTCAGCCGGATGATCCCGTCCTCGACGCCCATGTACTCGCGCACCCGGTCGAACAGGTCGTGGACCGCCTTGCGGGTGCCGTCGTAGGGGTCCGGGAAGAACTCCGGGGTCGGCAGGACGGTCTGTCCGGCGTAGAGGTCGTCCGCGCCGAACTCGTCGCGGAGCCAGAGCAGCCGGTCCTCGATCCACGCCTTCGCCTGCGGATCGACCGGGCAGGAGTCGGAGCCGAACAGCCAGCCGAGCATGGCTCACCCCCCGCACAGCGTCGCCAGCACCGCCATCCGCACCGCCAGGCCGTTGGCCACCTGGTCGAGGATCACCGAGTTCGGCGCGTCGGCCACCTCCGGGGTCAACTCCAGCCCGCGGTTGATCGGGCCAGGGGCCAGGATCAGCAGGTCCGGCCGGGCGAGCCGCAGCCGCCGGCCGTTCATCCCGAACAGGTGCGCGTACTCGCCGACCGACGGGAACAGCCCGGTCCGCTGCCGCTCGAACTGCACCCGCAAGAGGTTCACCACGTCGCAGCGCGGCAGGACCGCGTCCAAGTCGTGGGCCACCTCGACTCCCCAGCCGGCCACCTCGGCGGGAACCAGCGTCGTCGGCCCGCAGACGATCACCCTGGCGCCCAGCTTCGTCAGCCCGTGTATGTTGCTGCGGGCGACCCGGCTGTGGGCGATGTCGCCGACCAGCGCGACCGTCAGGCCGTCGATCTTCCCCCGCTCGCGGCGGATGGTGAGGATGTCCAGCAGCCCCTGGGTCGGGTGCTCGTGGGCACCGTCGCCGGCGTTGACCACGCGGACCTCCGGCCGCAGGTGCTTGGTCAACAGCAGCGGCGCACCGGCCGAGGCGTGGCGGACGACCATCGCGTCGATGCCCATCGCCTCAATGTTCCTCGCGGTGTCGATGAACGACTCGCCCTTGGCGGTGCTGGAGCCGCCCGGGGAGAAGTCCAGCGTGTCCGCGCCGAGCCGGCGGGCGGCCAGAGCGAAGCTGATCTTGGTGCGGGTGGACGGCTCGTAGAACAGGTTGGCGACCACCTTGCCCGCGAGGTCCGAGCGCCGGGGCACGTCGCCGCGGCCGACGCCCAGATACCCTTCCGCGGCGTCGAGGAGCCGCATGATCTGGTCGCGGGTCAGGTCTTCCAGCCCGAGCAGGTGACGCATGATAAACTCCGACCGTATTCACCGCGGAGGGAGCAGAGGACGCAGAGAGAAGACTTGAGTTAAGACAGTTTTCAACCCTGTCTTCTCTCTGCGTCCTCTGCGCCCTCCGCGGTGAATTATCTTCTCTTTAGTCCCCGGCCCGGCAGAGCGCGGGTGCGTTCGCCGTTGTGCAGGACCAGTTCGCCGTTGACCGCGACGTGATCGACACCGACGGCCAGGGCCTTGCCGTCCTCGAACGTCGAGCGGTCGGCGATCGCGTCCGCGTCGAAGACCACCACGTCCGCGGCCATCCCCTCTCGCAGCAGGCCGCGGTCGGCCAGACCGTGCCGGCGGGCACCGTGATACGACAGGTGCCGGACCGCCGTCTCCAGCGTCCAGGTGCCGTTGCGGACGTACTCCCCGAGGTAGCGGGCGAAGCAGCCGGTGCCGCGCGGGTGCGGCTTGCCGCCGACATAGATACCGTCGCTGCCGGCCATCATGGCGGGGTGCCGCGCCAGGGCGCGGGCGTCGGACTCCTGCCGCTCGGCGTAGTGGCGGACCACGCACCCGGCGGCCATGTCGTTGGCGATCAGCATGTCGCAGACGAAGTCGATCAGCCCCCGACCGGACTCCTTCGCCGCCTCCGGGAGCAGTTGCCCCTCGTATCGCTTCCAGTCCGGGTGCGGCAGCGACGCCAGTCGGATCGTCTCGATGGGGAACCGCGGGTTGGCGAACTCGGCCTGGAGTGCCTCGCGCGTCTCGGGGCGTTTCAGTCGCTCGACGGTGGCCTCGATCCCGCCCTCGCACAGTTCCGTCGGCAGGGTCAGCATGCCGACGATGGTGCTGCCGTACAGGTAGCAGTACGCATCGTAGGTCACGTCAATGCCGGCGGCACGACCCCGATCGATGGCCGCCAGCGCCGGTTCGGCGACGACGTTCAGGTGCGAGACGTGGACGCCGCACCCGGCCCCGCGCCCGATGGCGAGCACCTCCTCGAACGCGGCCGGGAACCGCGACGGGGTGTACCCGCGCATGTGCGTGACGTACACGCCGCCGAACGGGGCGATCTCCTCGCAGAGCGCGGTGAGTTCGTGGACGTCGGCGTACAGACTCGGGACGTAGTCCAGCCCGCTGGAGAGGCCGACGGCCCCTTGCTCCATCCCCTCGCGGACGAGCCGGCGCATCTGCTTCATTTCGTCGGCTGTTGCCGGGCGGTTGTCCAGGCCCATCACCTCCATGCGGACGTTGCCGTTGGGGATCAGGGTGCAGACGTTGATCGCGCAGGCGCGGTCGAAGAGGGCCAGGTACTCGGCGACGGTCCGCCAGTCCTTGTCGGGGGTGGGCAGGTTGCCATTGAACCCGGCGGTGTACCGCCGCATGTACCGCATCGTCTCCGGCGAAGCCGGAGCGAATGCGACGCCGTCCTGGCCGACGACGTAGGTCGTCACCCCCTGCCGCACCGCCGGCTCGTGGTACGGGTCCACGAGCAACGGCAGGTCGCCGTGGACGTGGGCGTCCACGAAGCCGGGGCAGACCACCTTGCCGGCGGCGTCGATGGTCGTCTTCGCCTCGGCGTTGCCGAGTTGCCCGACCGCGGCGATCCGGTCGCCGGTGATGCCGACGTCGGCGTGGAACCAGGGCAGCCCGGTGCCGTCTACGATGCGGCCGTTGCGGATGAGCAGGTCGAACATGGCAGGGGTCAAAACCAAGGCAGGAACGCGGATGACGCGGATGCAACCCCGCGGATCAGCGCGGGTCAATCCCTGACTTTATATCCTGTCTTCCATCCGCGTTCACCCGCGGGGCTGCATCCGCGTCATCCGCGTTCCGTTTTTCGTCTTCCGGCAGCACGCCATTCGCGCTGTCGTCGAACTCGCCCTCCCAGCGGGCCATCACGACCGTCGCCAGGCAGTTGCCGATCAGGTTCACGGTCGTGCGGGCCATGTCCATCAACTCGTCCACCCCGAGGATGACGGCCACCGCCTCGAGCGGCAGCCCGAACGACGCCAGCGTCCCGGCCAGGATCACCAGCGACGCCCGAGGCACCGCCGCGACGCCCTTGCTGGTGACCATCAGGGTGAACATCATGACGAGTTGCTGCTCGAAGGACATCGGCGGCCACCGCACCGGGTCGGTGAACGTGGCCGCCTGCGCGACGAACACCGACGCGACCGCCAGGTAGAGCGTCGTCCCGTCCAGGTTGAACGAGTACCCGGTCGGCATCACGAACGCGACGATCCGCTTGGGCACCCCGATCGCCTGCATGGCGAGCATCGCCTTGGGCAGCGCCGCCTCCGACGAGGTGGTCGAGAACGCGATCAGGGCCGGCTCCTTGACCGCCCGGCCGAACTTCTTGAGCGGCACCCGGGTGAACAGGGCCGTCGGTAGCAGCACCACCAGCATGAACACCACCAGAGCCGCGTAGAGAGTCAGAATGAGAATGCCGAGGTTCTTCAGCACGCCCAGCCCGCTGTGCCCGACCGTGACCGCGATGGCCGCCCCGATGCCGATGGGCGCGTACTTCATGACCAGCCCGGTGAACTTGAACATCACCTCGGCCAGCGCCTCCAGCCCGCCGATCATGACCTCCTTGGGCCGGCCGCGGACCTGGGTCAGGGCCACGCCGAAGAGGATCGACCAAAAGACGATCTGCAGCACCTCGTTCTTGACAGCCGCGTCGAAGACGCTCTCCGGCACGATGTGGTTGAGGAAGTCGCCGAGGGTCTGGGTCTTCTTCGCGTACTCCTGGCCCTGATCAGCCGTGGTGGAGAGCACGACCCCGTCCCCGGGTCGCGTGACGTTGACCGCCGCCAGCCCGATGAACAGGGCGAGCGTCGTGACCACCTCGAAGTAGATGAGCGACTTCAGGGCCAGCCGGCCGACCCGCTTCATGTCGTCGCCATGGCCGGCGATGCCGACCACGAGCGTGGCGAAGATGAGCGGGGCGATCAGCGACTTGATCATCCGCAGGAAGATGGTCGAGAGCGGTTTGAGGAGCTGGGAGGTCTCGGGAAACGCCCAGCCGATCAGGGTGCCGACGGCCATCGAGATCAGGATCCACTGCGTCAGCGAGACCTTGCGGAGGATCGTTAGCATTGCCGAAACCTGTGGATGGGGTCGTCGCTCGCCGCGAGCGGAAATTGTCCGGCAAGCGGCCGGCAGCGGCAACCGGAAACGGGCCGGGTTGACGCCGCTGGCGGGGCCGGGTATCTCCGCCCTCTCGACACCAAGTCCGGGCGAAGGGTGGACGCCATGCGCCGGCCATGGAAGGCCAGCGGGCTGATGGTCCTGGTTTGCGCCGCGGCAACCGGCTGCCTGTTCCGCGGGTCGGACGCGCGGTCGGCCGGGTGGTACGACCGCGTCCGCTCCATGACCGGGTCCGGGCTGGCGGTCCGAACGGTGCTGATCGAGCGGCCGGCCGGCGACCCGTACCTGAGCCGGGACCTGTGGGCGTCGGCCGGCAAGCCGCTGTCGCACGAGCAGTCGGCGCTGCTGGCCCGCAACGGGCTGCGGGTCGGGGTGCTGACCGGGATGGTCCCCGGCGAGTTCGAGCAACTCGTCACGTCCGAGCAGGCGGCCGTCAACCCGATGCACCGCACGATGCAGCCGAGCAAGCCGAAGGTGGTGCCGGTCAACGGCCCGCTGGAGCGGTGCTCGTACCGGGCGTTCCACGACCTCGCGGCTGACCCGACCCCGTCCGAGTTGTTCACGGCCGAGTGCGGGCTGTCGGTGACGGTCCGGCCGGGCGAGGGCGACCGGGTGACGCTGGTCTGCGAGCCGCAGGTGCAGCACGGCGACAAGCAGGCGTGGCTGAAACCGTCCGCCGACGGGACCGAGTTCACCCGGCGGGACGCCAAGCCGCTGGAGGCGTTCCCGACGCTGTCCTTCGAGGTGACGCTGGGGCCGCAGGACTACCTGCTGGTCGGCCCGGCCGACGAACCGGCGGACACGCTCGGTCAGGCGTTCTTTTACTCGGTCACCGAGAATCGCGCCCGGCAGCGGGTGCTGGTGATCCGGGCGCTCCGCGGTTCGGCGGCGGCCGTGAAGCCGGAGCCGACACCCCGATAAGGGTCAGAGCGCCAGAGCGCCACTTTCTGGGGGTGCCGGTTTGGCGCTCTGACCCCCTCATCTTTCGGCCGCTGCCTCAACCGGCGGGGGGTCAGGGGAGCAGGTTGCCACTCCGGGAGTGGCAATGTGGCAATCTGATCCCCATTCGATCGTTCAGGCCGAGCCACCTCGCCGTAGTGTTCATAAGTCCAGAATACCGAATGTCAAGCGGTCGCCGGCTACCAGCCGATCACCCGGTCCAGTACGTCGAGCGTTCGATCGGTGGCGCCCTGCTGCTCGCGGACCAGCTTGCGGGCCGCCTCGCCCATCCGCTCACGCCGGCCGGCGTCTTCCAGCAACTTCGCCAGCTCGCGTTCCAGCTCGGCGGCGTCCTGGACCATCACGGCGCCGCCGGCCTCGATGAGCCGGTTGGCGGCGTCGCGGAAGTTCCAGACGTGCGGGCCGAAGAGCGTCGGCACGCCGTAGCCGGCCGGCTCGATCATGCTCTGCCCGCCGCGCTGGCCGTCGAGGCTCCCGCCAGTGTAGCCGACGTCCGCAAGACCCCACGCGGCGCCGAGTTCGCCGACCGTGTCGAGCAGCACCAGCGCCGGCATCTCCGCGAGCGGGGCCGTGACCTGACTGCGGCGCGCGAACGGCAGCCCGGACCGTTCGATGAGCTGCGCGACCTCCGCGAACCGGTCCGGGTGGCGCGGGACGAGGATCAGCCGCAGGTGCGGAAAGGGGGCACGGAGTTTGGCGAACACGTCGAGGACGATGGACTCCTCCGGCGCGTGGGTGCTGCCGGCGACCCAGACAAGGAACTTACTCTCTGAGCGGGGGGCGTCAGCCCCCTGAGGGGCCAGTCCCTCAGGGG
>DATLIF010000453.1:0-9553 GCA_035539575.1 Fimbriiglobus sp.
CCACCACCCCGACACCACCAACACCGACTACGAGCTGTCCGCCTCGATCACCGCCCCGCCGGCCGTCCGGTTCGTCGAGGGCCGCCCCGCCCCGACCACCGCCCTGAGCCCCGCCGACCGCGACCAGTTCCGCCGCCGGCTGATGCTCTGCTGCCTGATCGCCATCGCCCCGTTCGCGTTCTTCACCGCCTGCGCGGCCACCAACTTCATCCCGCTGTTCGGCCGCGACACGGTCGGGTGGACCGGGCTGTTCCTCTCCTGCGTCACCCTGGCCGGGCTGGTCGTGACGGCCGCCTTCCTGTTCCGCCGCCGGGGGCTCGACGAGGACGGGTTGCGGGTGCTGGAGGTGTCGGTGTTCGGGGTGATGGCGATGTTCTTCGCGTACTGGCAGTTCCAGGTGCTCACCGCCGTCCCCCACGGCAACGGCCAGACGCAGCAGGAGCAGACCGCCGTCCTGGCCGCCGCCGCGGTCGTCCACGTGAACTGGCTGCTCTTGATCGTCTTCCACGGGGTACTGGTGCCGAACACCCTGGCCCGCGGGGTCGGGGTGGCCGCTGCCATGTGCGCCGTCGCGGTGGCCATCAGCCTGATCGCCGCGTTCTACCACCCGCCAACCGGCCGCCACGCTGGAAGCCTCTTCACTGTGGCCGCCGTGCTGCTGTCGGCCGGCACCGGGCTATCGGTCTTCGGCACGGCCAAGACCGAGGCGTTGCGCCGCGAGGTGGAGACGGCCCGCGAGCAGGTCCGCCAACTCGGCCAGTACCGGCTCAAGAAGAAGCTCGGCCACGGCGGCATGGGCGAGGTGTACCTGGCCGAGCACCAGTTGCTGAAGCGGCCATGCGCGATCAAGCGCATTCACCCGCGCTACCTGAACAACCCGGAGCAGGTCCGCCGGTTCGAGCGCGAGGTCCAGGCGACGGCCCAGTTGCGGCACCCGAACACGGTGGAGATCTACGACTACGGCCGGGCGGACGACGGGACGTTCTACTACGTGATGGAGTACCTGCCGGGGATGAGCCTGGAGGACATGGTGGTCCGGCACGGCCCGCTGCCACCCGAGCGGGTGGTCCACATCCTGCGGCAGGTGTGCGGCGCGCTGCGGGAGGCACACAAGCAGGGGCTGGTCCACCGCGACATCAAGCCGTCGAACATCCTGGTGTTCCCGGAGGGCAGCCCGCACGACCAGGCGAAGCTCCTGGACTTCGGGCTGGTCCACTCGCTCTACGAGGAGGCGGACCCGGATGCGAAGATCACCCGGGAGGGGCTGATCGTCGGGACGCCGGAGTACATGTCCCCGGAGCAGGCGTCGGGCGGGGAACTGGACGGCCGCAGCGACCTCTTTAGCCTGGGGACGGTGGCGTACTACCTGTTGACCGGGCGGGAGGCATTCCACCGGGAGAACCCGATGAAGACGCTGTTGGCGGTGGTCAACGAGGACCCCGCGCCGGTGGCGGACTCGGCCTCGAGCGTGCCGTCGGACGTGGCCGCCGTGGTGAAGCGGTGCCTGGCGAAGTCGGCGAACGACCGCTACCAGCGGGCGGGGGACCTGGAGATCGCGCTGCTGGGCAGCCGGTGCGCCGGCGAGTGGACGGAGGCGCGGGCGGCGGAGTGGTGGGCCGGCCACCCCGAGGACGTGCCCGGCGACGGCACCGACCTCAACAGCCTGCCGCTGAGGGACTCGTCGGCGAACGGTAAAATCCAGTGACCGACCGCCGGGAGGACGAGGCATGAGCGTGATCGTGGTGGACGACGCCCTGAAAGCGAAACTGCTGTCGTCTGGCAAGGTGGTGGAGATTCACGACGAGGCCGGTCACGTCCTCGGCCAGTTCGTGACGACCCTGCCGAAGCTGGGAGAGGTCCGCGACGAAACCGGTCAGTTGGTGACGCGGTTCCCGGCCCCCGAGCCGACGGTGGTCGTGATCAAAGGCCAGTATCCGTCCGAAGAGGAGCTTGAGCGGCGACTGCGTGAGGAAAAGTCCTACACGGCCGAGCAGGTGATGGAGCGCCTGCGATCACTGCGGGAGAAGCCGTGATGTGGGTCGAGTGGAAGGAGTCCGCGCTCGACGAACTGGCCGATATCTACGTCGCCGCCGACCCGGCAGATCGGGACGAGATCGAGCGAACGGTGGAGCAGATCAACGCGGCTCTGGCTGCCAACCCACAATTCCTCGGCGAGTCCCGGGCGACACCGAACCAGCGGGCCTGGCTCTCGGACCCGCTGACGGTCACGTTCCAGATCATCCCGGCCGACGGGACCGTAATAGTCCATCACGTCGCCCACCGGCGGCCGTGACCGCCGTGCCCTTTGCCTTGAACCGACCCACTCTCGCAACCACCATGTGTCCGAAACCCCTCGCGGCGATCATCCTGTTGCTCGCCGCCGCGCCGGTCGTCCGAGCGGACGGGTGCAAGTTCGCCCGCGACGGTCGCACGGTGCCGGAACACGAACAGCGGGCGCTGATCGAGTGGGCCGACGGCACCGAGACGCTGCACGTCGCCGCGCTGAGCGATCCGACGGCCGAGGGGAGCGTATGGGTGGTGCCGGTGCGGGCGGCCGCGGCGGCGGTCCGGGCGGAGCCAGTCGAGGAGTTCCCGGCAGCAATGTACTACGAAACGCTCAAGGGGCGGGCCGAGCGGCGGCTCCAAGAGGCGATCGCGATCGCCGCACTACAGGACTCCGGCGGCCTGGCCTGCCCGCTGCTCCTCGGGGGTGTCGGCGGCTGCGGCAGTGCTGGGTCCGCCGCGTCGGTTATCGAGCATTCCCGCGTCGAGAAGCTTGGGATGGTCGTGACTGTGGTCTCGGCCGAGTCGCGGGCCGCGCTGGAGCAATACCTCGATGCCCAGGGCGTGAATCGAGCAACCGCCGACCTGTCCTCGCTGGAGCCGTACTTCGGCGGCGACGGGTTCGCGTTCGTCTGCGGGTGGGTGGCGAAGCCGGGCGAGCTGGCCGCGGCCACCGGACTGAAGGTCGTCTTCCCGTCGCCGACGCTGTGGTTCCCGCTGATGCCGACCCGGGCCTACGCCAACCCGGTCGGGACGGTGGTCTACGTCCGCGGGTTTGTGAAGCCGGCCGACGGCTGCGACCTGCTGGGCCTGAAGTGCCAGTACATCTACGGTCACGTCGAGCCGAAGAAAGTGCGTGACGCATTTGCGGCACAACCGCCTTGGCAGTATCCGCGCTACTACTGGGGTGATCTGGAACAGATGACGCGGGTGACACTGACGACCGACCCGCGGAAGTGGGACCGCGACCTGGAACTGGTCCCCGGCATGACGCCGGTCGGGACCGCGGCCGTAGCGGCGATTAGATGGACCGAGTATTTCGGGCCACTTTGGCCGGCACCGCTCGGGGCGATCCTGGGGCTGTTCATCCCGTGGCTGACGGTCCCGAAACCCGAGCGGCGGTGGTTCGACTACTTCGCCGGAGCGGCGACTGGCGCGGTCATCGTGTTCACGATCTGGGCGACGGCTCTTGCGTTCGCGGCCTGGCGCGGCCTGAAGTTCCGCGACCGGCCGAATCAGCCGCGGCGATACGTCGTGCTACCGGTCCTGGCGGTCGCTCACTTCGCGGTTGTGTTCGCTGTGTGCCGCGGGCTGATGGCGTGGATCGTGGCTGAGGGGTAAAGCGTCACATCTTGTGACCCCACGGCCCGGCGCATACAGTTCGGGGAACGTCTCCCCGACCCCGGCGGCTTCATGACCCGCGCCCCGACCTCCCCCACCCGACGCCGGCTCGCGCTCTGGGTAGGCGGTGTGCTCGCGCTGGTCGGTCTCGCGGCGGTCGGGTACTTCCTTGTGTGGCCGGCGCTGGAGTTGAGCGCGGCGGAAGACGCCCTCCGCCGGCACGACCCCGCCGCGGCTCGCGCTCGCCTGGACCATTACCTCGCCCGACATCCCGGCGACGCGCACGCTCTCCTCCTCGCCGCCCAGGCCGCCCGGCGGAGCGACCAGTGCGCCGACGCCGAGCGATTCCTCACCGCGTTCGAGGAGGCCGCCGGGGCGTCCGACGCCAGCAAGCTGGAGTGGACACTCCTCGGGGCCCAGCAGGGCGACTTCGCCGGCAAGGAGGACCGCCTCCGTGCCGACGCCGGCCGCAACTCCCCGGACGCGCCTGCCGTGCTGGAGGCGCTCGCGAAGGGGTACGACGCCTCCTTCCGCTGGCCGGACGCCACCGCGGCCCTCGACCGGCTCCTGACGCTCGAACCCGACCACGCTGTCGCCCTCACCCTGCGCGGCACCATCGCCGACCGCCTTCGCAAGCCGGACGACGCGGAGAAGGACTTTCGTCGGGCGGTCGAACTCACCCCCGACAGCCCCGCGACCCGGCTCGCGCTGGCCGGACTCCTGACCCGCCGCGGACACACTCGCGAGGCGCTGCGGAACTTCGAACAGGTGTTGCAGGCCCGGCCGGGCGACCCCGCGGCGCTCCTCGGGCTGGCCCGCGCGCACTTCGACGCCTCGGACCTGGACGGCACGCAGCAGCGGCTCGACGAACTGCTCGCCGCGGACCCCGACCACGCCGACGCCCTCGTCGATCGTGGCCGGCTGGACCTACGGCGTGAGCGGCCGGCGGACGCGGAGCCGTTTCTGCGAAAAGCCGTCGCGGCGGCCCCGTGGCACCGCGACGGGCACCGGCTCCTGCTGCTCACGCTCAAGGAGCAAAAGCGGACCGACGACGCCGCCCGGTGCGAGGCCCGGCTGGCCGAGTTGACGGCCGAGGACGGCGTCGGCGGCCGGTTGAAGCTCCGCGCGCGCGACAACCCCGGCGACGTGGCCGTTCGCTGGGAGCTATGGCAGTGGTCGCGGCGTAACGGCCAGACCGGGGACGGTATCGCCTGGCTGACGGAGGTGCTGCGAGCCGAACCCAAACACCCGCAGGCGCACGCGGCGCTGGCCGACTACTTCGAGACGTCCGGCCAGCCGCGCCGCGCCGCCCAGCACCGCGACATGGCCCGGTAGAGCAGGTCCCGACATGAGTGACAACCGGCCGTCATCGCCTCGCCGCTGGCTCTGGCTGCTGCTCGCCGCCGCCGTCGCGGCGACCGGCGGCATCGCCTACGCCGTCCTCGCGCCCGGTCCGACGGCGCTACCGCCATTGCCGCCGGAGCCGGCCGAGGCCACCGCCGAGCAGGTCAACCGGCTGTGCGTCGCCTGCCACGCCTTCCCGCCGCCCGGCGTCTTCCCCCGGTCCGAGTGGCGGAGGAAGGTGGGCCAGATGTACGACTTCTTCCACGCCGACCCGTCGTACCGCGTCCCCGAGTACCCGCCGCTGGAGGCGGTCGCCCGGTTTTACGAGGGCCACGCCCCGGAGGAGCTGCCGCCGGCGCCGCGGCCGGCGGCCCCGCACCCGTGCCCGGCCCAGTTCGACCGCGGCCGGCTCCGCACCCCCGACCCGACCCGACCGCCGGGCGTCACGTTCGTCGGCCTCGCCCGGCTCTCGGGGAAGGACACGCCCGACGTGATCGTCTGCGACGCCCTCAGCAACCTGGTCCTCGCCATCCGCCCGTTCGATGCGTCCCCGGCGTGGCGAACACTCGCCCGCGGGCTGTGCTGCGCGCACGCGGAAGTGATCGACCTCGACGGCGACGGGACCCGAGACGTGCTGCTCGCGGTGCTCGGCAGCTTCTACGCGACCGACGACCGAACCGGCAGCGTCGTGTGGCTGCGCGGCAAGCCGGACGGCACGTTCGAGCTGGTCACGCTCCTCGACGGCGTCGGCCGCGTCGCCGACGTGCGGGCCGCGGACTTCACCGGCGACGGCAAGCTCGACCTGGTCGTGGCCGAGTTCGGCTGGCACAAGACCGGCGGCATCCTGCTGCTGGAGAACCGCACCACCGACTGGGCGAAGCCAGTCTTCACCCCGCGCACGCTCGACACCCGCCACGGCGCCACGCACGTCCCGGTCGCGGACCTCAACGGCGACGGCAAGCCGGACTTCCTGGCCGTCGTCTCGCAGGAGTACGAGAGCGTGGACGCGTTCATCAACGAGGGCGGCGGGCGGTTCAGTAAGTACCTGGTCCACAGCGCCCCGCACCCGGCCTACGGTCTCAACGGCATCGAGTTGGTGGACCTGGACCGCGACGGCGACCTGGACGTGCTGTTGACCAACGGCGACTCGCTGGACGCGCCGTACCTGTTGCGGCCGGACCACGGCATCACCTGGCTGGAGAACCGCGGGGCGTATCCGTACACGCCGCACCGGCTGGCGGACGTGTACGGCGCCGGCAGCCCCGTCGCGGCGGACTTCGACTCGGACGGCGACCTGGACGTGGCGTGCGTCAGCTTCCTGCCGGGCGAGTTCTTTCCGCAGCGCGGCCCGTTGCGGCTGGACTCGGTGCTGCTGCTGGAGCAGACCGCGCCGGGGACGTTCGCCCGACACGCGCTGGAGATGGAGACATGCGACCACCTGGGCTGCGCCGCCGGCGACCTCAACGGCGACGGCAAGCCGGACCTGGTGGTCGGCGACTATGTCCGCGCCGGCCGCCCCGGCGGCGGCCTGACGCTCTGGCGGAACCGCACCGAGAAGCGGTAGCGAGGCACCTCGGGCTACTCCCGCGGCTGCTTCTCCGTTACCCGCGCGCCGGCGGGCTTCAGCACCTTCACCCGGTCGGCGTTGAGCTGCACGTACCCGGCCCACTTCACCGGCACGTCGCCGTCCGGGTAGATCGCCTCGACCGGACACTCGGGCAGACACGCCCCGCAGTCGATGCAGTCGTCGGGGTCGATGTAGAGCTGCCGCTCGTCGCCGTAGAAGCACTCGCACGGGCAGACGACGACGCAGTCCGTGTACTTGCAGCCAACGCATGGCTCGGTCACGACGTAAGCCACCAGGGCACCGCCTTTCAACAAGAGTGAAGGAACGGTGCCCGGTCAAAGCACGCGGCGTGCCGTGACGAAATAGCTGGAAATCGTGGGGTTCGTGCGACGGGCGACGACGAAATGTGGTCATGTGACGATGGGGCGTCACTCCCAGTCCGTGCCGGACTTGCTGATGCCGTGCTTGCGCATCTTGCCGTACAGGGTGGTCGGGTTCAGCCCGAGCCGGTGGGCCGCCCCGCCGGGGCCGTACACCCGGCCGCCGGTGGCCCGCAGCGCGTCCAGGATTCGCTGCCGCTCCTGGGCCGCCCAGGTCTTCGCCGTCTCGGCCGCCGACGCCCCGACCAGCCAGCCGGGGTCGAACGCGAGTTCCTCCCCCTCGCTGACGATCACCGCCCGCTCGACCAGGTTCTGCAACTCGCGGACGTTCCCCGGCCAGTCGTGGGTGGCCAGCGCCCGCAGGGCGGCGGGGTGAACGCGGGAGACGGCCCGGCCGTGCCGCGCGGCGAACAGCCGAACGAAGTGGGCCACGAGTTCAGGGATGTCGTGTCGCCGCTCGCGCAGTGAGGGAACGGTGATCGGGAACACGCCGAGTCGGTAATAGAGGTCGGCCCGGAACCGGCCGGCGGTCACCTCGGCGAGTAGGTCCCGGTTGGTGGCCGCGACGACCCGCACGTCCACCGGCACCGCGTCCCCGCCGACCCGCTCGATCACCCGCTCCTGCAACACGCGCAGCAGCATCGCCTGGGCGTCGGGCGACATCTCCCCGATCTCGTCGAGGAAGAGCGTACCGCCGTGGGCCTGCTCGAACCGCCCGACCCGGCGCTTGCCCGCGCCGGTGAACGCCCCGGCCTCGTGCCCGAACAGTTCGCTGGTGATGAGGCCCGGAGCCAGCGCCACGCAACTGACCGGCACGAACGCCCGGCCCCGCCGCGGGCTCTGCTCGTGCAGCGAGCGGGCGACCAACTCCTTCCCAGTCCCGGTCTCGCCGAGGATCAGGACGGTGGCGTCAGTCGATGCGACCTGCGCGACGGCCCGGCGGACCGCCTCCAGCCCGGGGCTCGTACCGACCAGCGAACGCGCGTCGCCGCTCATGACGCCTCCGTCGGGCCGCCGCCTCCAGGTTCCGCGCCGTTACGGCTGGTACAGCGCGACCCCGGCCGCCGGCGCGGCGGATTTGAGCTTGTTGTCGAGGGTGGCGAGGGGAAGTCCGGTACGGGCCGCGAGTTCCAGGTAGGCGGCGTCGTACTCGGTGAGGTTGTGTCGCCGGGCCAGGTCGAGGACGAAGCGGTCGGAGGCCATCCGCACTCCCGGCTAGTACCGGTGGCTGTCGTGAGCCAGCTCGCGGAACGAGCCGCCGAGCGTCCGTTTCACCTGGTCGCGGTACTCCAGCATCTCCCGCCCGACCCGGGCGGGGTCGGAGCCGCTGGCGCGAGAATCCTTCGACCGGAGTAGCTCGACGAGCGACTCGACCACGTCCACGGCGGCGGGTGAGAGCCCGGTTACGTCGATCGTCTGCGACATCTCCTGTTCCCTTCGGTCCGAGTGCGTCCCGACCCCGTACAGAATACCGGACGAGCCCGGGAGGTGTCGAGGTTCACCCGCCCCTTGAAACCCTGCCCGTGTGGCGTATCCCGTAGGAGTGCATTTCGCCCGTCTTCCCTGGAAGGAGTCAGCCGTGCGGACACTCATCACCGGCGGGGCCGGGTTCATCGGCTCACACCTGTGCGAGCGGTTCCTCGCCGACGGACACGAGGTCGTCTGCGTCGATAACTTCATCACCGGGCGGCCCGACAACGTCCGCCACCTGCTCGCCAACCCGAAGTTCCGCGTCCTCGTTCACGACATCTCCAAGCCGCTTTACATGGATGGCCTGGTGGACAACGTCCTGCACTTCGCCAGCCCCGCCAGCCCGGTGGACTACCAGAAGGCGCCCATCCAGACGCTGAAGGTCGGCTCGCTGGGCACCTACGTCGCGCTGGGCATCGCCAAGGCCCACGGCGCGCGGTTCCTGCTCGCCAGCACCAGCGAGGTCTACGGCGACCCGGAGGTCCACCCGCAGACCGAGGACTACTGGGGCCACGTCAACCCGGTCGGCGAGCGGAGCATGTACGACGAGGCCAAGCGGTTCGCCGAGGCCATCACCATGGCCTACCACCGCGGCCACGGGGTCAACACCCACGTCGTGCGGATCTTCAACACCTACGGCGAGCGGATGCGCCTCGACGACGGCCGGGTGCTGCCCAACTTCGTCGGCCAGGCGCTGCGCGGCGACCCGATCACCGTCTACGGCCAGGGCCAGCAGACCCGCAGCTTCTGCTACGTCTCGGACCTCGTGGACGGCATCCACCGGCTCCTCTTCAGCGACTACCACCTGCCGGTCAACCTCGGCAACCCCGGCGAGATCACGATTCAGGAATTCGCCGACGAGATCCTGCGTCTAACCGGGAGCAAGAGCCCGGTCGTGTACAAGCCGCTGCCGCCGGACGACCCCAAGCAGCGCAAGCCCGACATCTCCCTGGCCAAGAAGCTGCTCGGCTGGGAGCCGAAGGTCGGCCGCGAGGAGGGGTTGAAGCGGACCCTGGACTACTTCCGCAAGAAGGTCCAGGCCGCGGGCCGGTAACCCCGTGTGGTCCGGTCACTCCGTGACCGGACTTTGGGAGGGCGAGGCTCCTGCCGAGCCGAGAGCGTGGCAGGCTCGGCCGGAGCCTCGCCCGCCCCAAGCAAAGTCCGGGCA
>DATLIF010000454.1:0-2619 GCA_035539575.1 Fimbriiglobus sp.
GGGATGGACGACGCCCAGTTGAGACGGCTGGTCCGCGACCTGATTGCGATGGGCGTGGGGCTGGAGGTGAAGGGCGGGGTGCCGGACCTGACGGTGCCGGAGTCGGCCGAGGCGATGGTGCTGAGCAACGGCCCGGCGATCCGGGCGGCGATTGACCGGCTCCCGGCTCTGTGGGCCGAGTTGGCGGTCGAGAAGGCCGTGGCGGCTCAGCGGTGGTCGGAGTGTGGGGAGTGCAAGGCGGCGGTGGCGGTGCCGAAGGCGTGGCGAGCGAAGGGGGACATCGGGTGGGCGTTCTGCGAATCCCTGTTCTGTCCCTACCGGACCGACGCGAAGGCCACGGCGTTCCGCAAAGACGGCTGGCAGATGAAGGAACTGGCAAAGCAGCGGGCGGTGAAGCGACTGGCAGACGACCCGACGCTCAGCGAGCCGATCCCGGACTGACCTGGCTCTCGCCGTGGGATGTCGGGGTGAAGGACGACCCGCTGCGGGGTCTGTGGGGCTGGTTTCTGGACTGGCTCCAGCCCGAGTTGCAATCACTGCGGGACGACTGCGACGCGGCGGAACCGGGTGCGGAGGCGGACGAGGCGTATGCCCGGTACGCGGCTCATCTGCGGCTGATGGAGTGGGCGGCGAAGGAAGTGGACCGGCTGTACCTGCTCGATCGCCAGCGGGTGACGGTGGACTGGTCCTGGGACCGCGGGCCGACGGTGCCGGAGCCGGCGGACGACTACGCGGGCGATCACACACTGGGGAGCGAGTGATGGCGAAGGCCAAGCATGACCGCCGGCCGGTGCGGTCCAACTCGAAGGCCGAGGGGCCGAGGCGGGAGATACCGGCGGGGATGTTCAAGTGCCAGCTCCACGGTGCCACGTTGCCGGTGAGCGAGATGCAGCCGGGTGTCCCGAAGGAGTGGCAGTGCTGCCGGCCGTGCTGGGCTGCGTCGCAAGACACTTCGGATCGTCACAAGAACCCCGGCACGGCGGCCGGGCTGGAGGAAGTCGCCCGATGAGCAGACAGAATCGCACCCCGCTGACGGACGAGCAGCGCGACCTGGCCGGTGATCCGCGGCACGTCCGCTGCGCCCTGGCCCTGGCCACCCCGTTCCGGCGGCAGTGGCCGTGGCTGGCCGAGGACATCGACTCGGCGGCGATGGTGGGGCTGGTTGAGGCCGCCCGCAGCTACGACCCGGCGCTCGGGCTCAAGTTCGTGACGCTACTTCGCCACCGCGTCCCTGGTGCGATTCGGGACTACATCCGGGACACGGTGCCGGGCTACGGGCGGCACGCCAACCGGAACCCGACCGGGCGGCTCGTGCGGATGTCGTTCTCCGGCTGGAGGGGGGAGTTGGGCTACGAGGAGCCGAGTGACGACTGCGAACCGCCTGGCTGGGAGACGGACGCCGTGGCCGGCGTGGAGGAACTGACGAAGGGTCTGCCGCGGCGGTACAAGCGGATGGTCCGGGCGTACTTCACGCGGGCGGGGGCGACCTACGCGGCGCTCGGTGCGGAGATGGGCGTGAGCGAGACGAGGGTGTTACAGATCGTCAGCAAGTCGCTGGCGATGCTGCGGGAGAAGTTCACCACCGAGGGGGTTCCAGTATGAGCGCGACGACGAAGACGCGGCGGTTGCTGGCGGTGGCCATCCGGCCGTACACGGTGGCCGACCTGCATCGGGTCATCCACATTGCCGACGGTCCGCCCGGCGAGGGCTGGGGCTGGCCGGAGTTGAAGAAGGCGATCAATCGGTCCGGCGCGGAGATGCTGGTCGCCGAAAGCGACCGCGGTGTGGTCGGGTTCGTGGTGTCCCAGCCGACGCCGGGAAGGGTCGAGGTGCTGCGGCTGGGCGTCTGCCCGTCGGCCCGTCGCAAGGGGGTCGGGTCGATCCTGCTGGCGGCGGCCTGCGGTGAGGCGGCGCGGCAGGGCAAGGGCGTCGGCTGCGTGGTCCCCGAACACAACGACCCGGTGATCGGCCTGCTGGCCCGGTCGGGCTTCCGGGGCGAGCTGCGGCGGAAGTTCTACCGGGATGGCGGCGACGCGATCCGGTTCACGCTGACGACGGAGACGTGGAAGTGAGACGAACGCCCGGACGGGTGACGGCTATTGCCCCGTGGTTCGGAGCTAAGCGGACGCTGGCTCCGAGGATTGTCGATGCCATTGGGCCGCACCGATGCTACTGGGAGCCGTTCTGCGGCTCGATGGCAGTCCTTCTCGCCAAGGAGCCGTCCGCCTTCGAGGCGGTCAACGACTTGCACGGCGATCTGACCAATCTTGCCCGGGTGGTCCGCGACGAGGGCCTGTCGGGCCGGCTGTTCTGGCGGCTGCGGCGGACGCTGGCGGCCGAGGGGTTGTTCCGGGAGTCGCTGGCGGCCATCCGGTCTGGTCCGGCCCCGTCGTGGGAGGGGTCGGACCCCGATTCCCGGCTGGATCGGGCTTACCACTACTTCGTCGTCTCATGGCTCGGGGTCAACGGTGTCGCCGGATCGAAGCGGAAGGGATCGAGTTACGCCCGCCGGTACACATCGGGGGGCGGCGACCCCGGGGTGAGGTTCGCGGCGGCCGTGGAGTCCCTGCCGGACTGGCACGAGCGGCTGCGGCGGGTGCTGATCTACTCGGCCTGCGG
>DATLIF010000455.1:0-4359 GCA_035539575.1 Fimbriiglobus sp.
GGGGTGTTCATCACCTCGGGCGACCTGGACGGGGACGGGTTCGCGGAGGTCATCGCCGGCGGCGGCCCCGGCGGCGGCCCGCGCATCTTCGCGCTGAGCGGTCAGGGCCTGATCGGCGGCACGCAGACGCAGTTGGCCAACTTCTTCGCCGGGGACACGGCCAGCCGCGGCGGCATCCGGCCGGCGGCGAAGGACCTGGACGGCGACGGGTTCGCGGAGGTGATCGCCGGCGGCGGCCCCGGCGGCGGACCGCGCGTGTTCGCCCTCTCGGGTCAGGACCTGCTGAGCGGCACGCAGACGCAGCGGGCGAACTTCTTCGCCGGGGACACGGAGAGCCGGGGCGGCGTGCGGCTGGCGGTGAAGGACCTGGACGGGGACACCCGGGCGGATCTGGTGACCGGGGCCGGGACCGGCGCGGGCAGCCGGGTGACGGCCTACGCCGGCAGTGCGATCCCGGTGGACGGGACGCCGCCGACGTTGCTCGGGTTCGACGCCTTCCCCGAATTCACCGGCGGCGTCTTCGTCGGGTAATCGCGCCAGCCTCAGACCGGAACAGGTGCGGAGTTCGTTCAATCTTGTAGGGTGGGTCAAGCCCGGCTTTGCGGGCGCCGACCCACCGGGGAGCGCAACAGTGGGTCGGCGCTCGAAGACTCGCTTGACCCACCCTACAAGATTGAGCCACCTCACCTACAGGCACAGCAGGAACGCCACCAGGTCCTTCTTCTCGTCGGCGGTCATCTTCGTCTGCAGGACCAGGTTGAAGAACTCGACCACGTCCTCCAGGGTCGGCAGCCGGCCGTCGTGGAAGTACGGCGGGCTGTCCTTGATCCCCCGCAGGCCGAACGTCTTCGCCCACCCCTCGGCCCGACCGGGGTAGAACTCCTCCAGCCGCAGGTCGTGCATCTGGTTGTCCAGGTAGAACGGCGGGGCGTGGCACTCGGCGCACCGCGCCTTGGTGTGGAACAACTTCTCGCCGCGCAGCTCCTGCTCGGTCGCCTTCGCCGGGTCGAGCCGGCCGAACCGGTCGAGCTTCGGGGCCGGCGGGAGCCCGATGATCGAGTTGAAATCGCCCATCCGGTTGGTGCTCATCCGGTCGAGCTGCCGGCCGCCGATCTGCGGCTGTAGGCTGATGTCCCCGTCGAAGTATTCTTCCACCTCGGCGAAGTGGTCGGTGGACCGGATGGACCGCTTCAGACTGAACATGAGGTTCAGGTGGTTGCCGCGCAGGGTCGGGGTGTCCAGCCGCGGCCGGGCCAGCGTCGGCCGGACGCCGGGGTCCATCTCGATGGCCCCGTTGGTGTGGCCGTTGATGTGGCAGTCCATGCACGACGTCCCGCGGACCGGGTACTTCGTGACCCGGTGCTTGGTCTGGTTGAACCAGGTGGTCGGGAACTTGGTGACCATCAGCCGCAGACCTTCCATCTGCTCGGGGGTGATGATGCCGTCGAGCAACTCGCGGAAGTTGGCCTGGGTGATCTCGCGGCCGCGGGAGACGTCGCCGAGGTCCGGGCGGGTGATGAGGAACAGCGGCGGCGGGAACTCCGGCAGGTAGGCGTCGGGGATGTCGAAGTCCACGTCGAACCGGTCGTGTTCCGGGTGGTGCCGGACCCAGATCTGCGGGAAGAGCTGGTGGCCGGTGGACTGGAGCGGGTGCGACAGCGGCCGGAACCCCTCGGGGAACAGCTCGCGAGCGAGCAACTCATGCGGCGGCAGGGCGGCCAGCTCCTCCCAGCTCGCGACCCCCTTCGGCAGCCGCACCACCGGCCCGACCGGGACCGGCTTGCTGCGGGACATGGTCGCATCCTGGCGGACCTTGCCGTGGAAGTCGTACCGCAGTTCCATGTATTTCCGCCGCTCGGCCATGACCTTCGGCTTCATGTCGCGGCACTCGGCGAAGAACTTCTCGAAGTCGCGGACGTCGTCCACCGAGGCGAACGAGCTGACCCCGCGGCCGCCATAGCGGTAGAGATCCTGCGGGACCATCTCGCCGGGCTTGACCGACGGGAACGGCTTGAGCACCTTGCCCAGCGGCTGGTACTGCGGGTAGGGCTTCTCCCAGTCCGGGGCGAAGGCGGCCTGGGTGTCCGGCATCAGGTGGTCGTGCTCGGTCTTGGGGGCCAGCCCCGGCCGGGTGCTGGTGGAGGCCGGCGGCTTCTCCTTCGGCGGCTCCTGGGCGGCGGTCGGCGGCCACACCCCGCCACTGACCCCGAGGCCGATCCCGAGGCCGACCCCGAGGACGAGGAATGGGGCGAGGAGTCCCCTGTGGGTTGCGGACATGGTGTCACCTTCCCGAAGGGTACGGCGAGCGGCGCGGGAATGGCCGGACCGCCCGCGGTGGCGATTGATGAGAACGCCCAAAGGCTAACCGGGCCGGGGGGCGAATTGCAAGGGGCAGGGGCTGGTCAATTGCCCATGACGGCGGCGAACGCGGTCCGCAGTTCGTCGGCGGACTGGGGACGCTCGTCGGGGTTCTTGGCCAGCATCCACAGGCACAGGTCGGAGATCAGCGGCGGAATCTCGGGCGCCCGGTCGGCCGGCGGGACCGGTGCGGCGTTGAGGTGCTGGAAGATGACCTGCATCCGGTTCTTGCCCTCGAACGGCAGCCGGCCGGTCAGCACCTCGTAGTAGGTGACACCCAGCGCGTAGACGTCCGCCCGCAGGTCCACCACGGACGAGTCCCGGGCCTGCTCCGGGGCGAGGTATGCAGCGGTCCCGGCCAGTTCCGGCCCGGTCGGCGCCCGGGCTTGCAGGGCGGGCGCCTTGGCCAGCCCAAAGTCGATCAGTGTGGCCGTTCCCGTCGGTCCGACCAGGACGTTGTCCGGCTTCACGTCGCGGTGGACCAGCCCGGCCCGCCAGACCGCGCCGAGACCGTCGGCCACCTGCGAGACGAGGTGCGTTGCCCAGGCGGGCGGCAGCGGGCCGCCGGACCGCACCAGTTCGCCCAGCGGCACCCCGTCCACGACGTCGGTGACCAGGTACGGCCAGCGCGGGTCGAACCCGAAGTCCACGAACCCAACCACCCTCGGGTGCTTGACCCGGGCCAGCGCCGCTGCCTCGGTTCGCATCTGCCGCAGTGCCGTCGGGCGGTCGCACACGGTGGCCCAATTGAGCACCTTGACCGCAACCGGCCGGCCGCGCGACCCGTCCCACCCCAGGAAGACCAGGCACGTCCCGCCGCTACCCAGTGGCTCGCGCAGCTCGTACGGGCCGATCCGGTCGCCGGGCCGGGCCGGCGGACCGATTGGCGCGGGCGTGAACGAGACCTCGTCCGGCTCGACCGATGGGACCCGGTAAAGCTGGTGGATCGCCTGGGTGTCTCCGGTCCGGGCGCGGAATGTGTCAGCGAGGTGTCCGGGGCCGCAGTTTGCGGCCGGCGAGCCGTCCGGCGGTTGGGGGGCCGGGTTCATGGCAGGTCGGTGTGTCGGCGCGGGCGTACCGTCGGAAACTTTAGCACATGCCATACAACCGGGAGATTTTTTCTGACAGGTACGCCAGAAACGGGGCCGGGGTCAGGTCGCTCCCGGTCGCTCGCCGGCACAGGTCCGCCGCGCGGAACCTTCTGCCCTGGCTATGGATGCGCTCGCGGAGCCAGATCAACAGTGGCGAAAAGTCCCCGCCCCGGAACCCGGCGGTCAGGGCGTCCGCTCCGATGTCCCGCTTCGCCGCATCCATGAACTGGGCCGCGTACAGGTTGCCGAGCGTGTAGGTCGGGAAGTAGCCGATGCCGCCGAAGCTCCAGTGAATGTCCTGGAGGCACCCGCGGGCGTCGTCCGGCACGTCGAGGCCGAAGAGCGCCTTGAAGCGCTCGTTCCAGGCGCCGGGCAGGTCCGCGGTCGAGAGGTCGCCGGAGAGTAGCGCGAGTTCCAGCTCGAAGCGCAGCGCGATGTGCAGGTTGTATGTCGCCTCGTCCGCCTCCACGCGGATGAGTGACGGCCGCACGTCGTTGATGGCGAAGTAGAACGCGTCGGGCGACACGTCCGCGAGCGAAGTGGGAAACGTCTGTTTCAACCGCGGGAAGAAGTGGTCCCAGAACGGTCGCCCGCGGCCGACCTGGTTCTCCCACAGGCGCGACTGCGACTCGTGGATGCCGAACGAGCACGCCACACCCAGCGGGGTGCCGAAGTGTTCGGCGGGCAGGTTCTGCTCATAGAGGGCGTGGCCGGTCTCGTGCAGCACGCCGAAGAACGCCTCGTTGAAGAAGCGCGGGTTGTAGCGCGTCGTGATGCGGCAGTCGCCAGGACCGATGCCGCTACAGAACGGATGCGTCGTCGTGTCGATCCGGCCGGCCTGGAAGTCGAAACCGATGGCGCGGGCGACGACCTCGCCGAGGGCCTTCTGCCGCTCGACGGGGTATTCGCG
>DATLIF010000456.1:0-21488 GCA_035539575.1 Fimbriiglobus sp.
TCTTGGTGCCGTTGGACGGCAGCCCGCGGTGGTCGGGCAGGACGACGAACGTCGGCAGGTTCTCGTTGAGGGTGCCGAGGCCGTAGCTCACCCAGCAGCCCATGCCGGGGAAGCCGGGGCGGTTGAAGCCGGTGGTTTGCAGGAGCGTCCCCTGGCTGTGGACGCCGGTCTTGCCGACCATGTTGTGGACGAACGCGATGTCATCGACCACTTCCCCGAGCGGGGCGACGACCTCGCCGAGCATCTTGCCGCAGTCGCCGTGGGGCTTGAAGTCCCAGATCGGCTTGAGCCACGGGCCGAGGCCGTTCTGGAACGCCTCGACGTGTTCGCCGAAGTTGGACGGCTGGCCGTGGCGTTTGACCAGTTCCGGCTTGTAGTCGAACAGGTCGAGGTGGCTGGCGCCGCCGGCCATGAACAGGTGGACGACGCGCTTCGCCTTCGGCGGATGGTGCGGCCCGGCGAGCAGCCCGTCGCGGGTCAGCAGCGACGCGAGGGCGACCCCGCCGAGGCCGCCGCCGAGGTTCCAGAGGAAGTCGCGCCGGTTCATCGACAAGTTCCCTCAGTCCACGAACGCGAACTCGTTCATGTTCAGCACCACTCGGCAGGCATTCGCCAGCCCGTGCTTGTCGGCGTACGTCGCCAGAGTGTTCAGTTCATCCACGCTCGGCGAGCGGCCGAGTGCGATCCGCACTGCCGCGGTCAATCGGTCCCGCGTGTCGTCACCCAACTTCTCGACCCTTGCGGCGAAATGTTTCGCCATCACCGCAGTCAGTTGGCTGTTGAGCAGGGCCAGCGCCTGTTGCGGGGTGATCGTCTGATTCCGCCGGTCTACTTGCTGCGACGGGTCCGCACAGTCCAGGGCCGCCAGCCACGGTTGCGGCTTAGACCGGACGACGAAGCGGTACACGCTCCGCCGGTGCGACTTCGGGTCGTCGGCGTCGTGCAGGTGGTACTGGTAGTGCGGCGAATGCTCCGGCTTCTCGACCTGGAAGTCCTGAAAGCTCGAACCGCCCATCGACAGATCGAGTTTGCCGGCCGCAAGGAGAATCGAATCCCGCACCGCCTCGGCTTCGAGCTTGCGCCGAGTCATCCGCCAGTAGAAGGCGTTCGCCGCGTCCGCCGTCTCGAACGCCGGGACCGAGGCCGATGACTGCCGGTAGACGGCACTCGTCATGATGAGCCGGTGTAGCTTTTTCAGCGACTGCCCGTTGTCGCGGAAGTCCGCTGCCAGCCAGTCGAGCAGTTCCGTGTGCGTCGGAGGTTGTCCCATCTTGCCGAAGTCGTTGGGCGTGTCCACGATCCCCCGGCCCATGTGGTATAGCCAGACGCGGTTGACGATGCTTCGCCAGACGAGCGGGTTGTCGCGGTCGGTCAGCCACCGCGCCAGCGCCGCCCGGCGCTCACCCTCGGGATGGTCCGGCGGCAGGTCGAAGACCGCCTTCAGCTCGGAGACTGCGGAGAGCGCACCAGGGCCGACCTCCTGACCCGGTTTCGTCACGTCGCCACGGGGCAGGATGCGGATCGGCCGCGTCTTGCCACCGGTCGGGCCGGTGCCGACGAACGTGCCAGAGCCGTGATGCACGGTGCCAGCGTAGACGAATCGTTGCGGTGGCAAGTCTGCCAACTCGCGGCGGATCGGCTCGGCCCCGCTCGGGCCGGCGACCGCCGACAGAACCCGGAGTCGTTGCGTTAACTCGGAACGCCGTCGCCCGACCGCCGGGTCCGGGTCGTACCCCTTGTCTGCCCGGTCCAGCGCCGCGAAGACCGCCTGGAGGCGGTAGTAGTCCTCCTGCGGGATCGGGTCGAACTTGTGGTTGTGGCACTGGGCGCAGTGGACGGTCAGACTCACGAATGTGCCGATGGTGTTGGCCGCCATGTCGTCTCGGTCGAGGTGGCGGGCCACCTTGCCGTCGATCTTGTCCTCCGGCAACTCGGCGTGGCCGATGAAGTCCCACGGCCCAGCCGCGATAAACCCCAGTGCCTCGACCCCGTCCACCGTCCCGGGAAAGAGTACGTCGCCGGCAACCTGCTCCTGGACGAACCGCGAATACGGCTTGTCCTCGTTAATTGCGCGGATGACGTAGTCGCGGTACGGCCAGGCGTTCGGCCGCGGCTTGTCCTTATCGTAGCCGTGCGTCTCGCCGTAGTGGACCACGTCCAGCCAGTGCCGCGCCCACCGCTCGCCGTACCGCGGCGAGGCGAGCAGCCGGTCGATCAGCTTCACGTAGGCGTCGGGGGACGGGTCGGCGGCGAACGCCTCGACCTCCTCGAACGTCGGCGGCAGCCCGATCAGATCGAAGTACGCGCGTCGGATCAAGGTGCGGCGGTCCGCTTCCGGGGACGGCTTCAGCCCCTTCTCGCGGAGCTTCGCCAGGACGAACGCGTCGATCGGCGTGCGGGCCCACCGATCGGCGACCTTCGGCGGAGTGGGCTGCGTAAACGGCTTAAGCGCCCACCACTTTTCCGCCGCGGCCGACTCCGAGCCGTCGTCGGGCCACTTCGCACCCTGGTCGATCCAGGCACGCAGTGTCGCCACCTCGGTCGCGGTCAATCGCTTCTTCGAGTCCGGCGGCATCGCCACGTCCGGGTCGGTACCGGAGACGTACCGGATCAGCGGGCTATCTGCTGCCTTGCCGGGGACAACAGCCCGGCCGAGGTCGCCGCCTTTGAGTGCATCGGCCTTGCGGTCGAGTCGGAAGCTACTTCGCTGTTTCTGTGGGCCGTGGCACGACACGCACGACCTGGTGAAGATCGGCTTCACGTCGCGGTCGAAGTCGATCGCGTCCGCGGCCGGAGAAGCACTGAGTACGGAGTACGGAGTACTGAGTACGACGAGGCAGGTGGCGAGGAAGCGGGGCAAGTTCTGGCTCCGAGGGGTCGATCGAGTCTACACCTTCCGTCCCCACCAACTGCCGCCCTTTTTGGGCCGCGGGTCGAGGATGGTGCCCCGGCGGTTCCCCTCGGTAGTGTTGCTCCTCGGATCCACGTCGGCCTTCGACGCCGGATCGGCGATGGAGATGCCACAGCCGTCGTTGAGCCGTGCCTCGTTCTCGGCGAGCAGCGGCGCGGCCGTGTCTTCGAGGCGGATGCCGTCGCCGCGGTTGTCGCGGCAGACGTTGCCGCGCCCGAACCCGCCGGCCTGCTCCTCGTAGAGGATGCCGCACTCGGTGTTGCCCTCGGCGGTATTCTCCTCCAGGGCCGGGGCCGCTCCGTCGCACACCCGCAAGCCGTGCCGGCCGTTGAGTGAGCAGACGTTTCCGCGGGCGGTTCCGGCTGACTGATCGGTGAACGCGATGCCGTTGCGCCGGTTGGCGGTACAGGTGTTGCCCACCACCGTCGGGGCGGCGGCGGTGCGGACGTGGACCCCGTCCCGGTTGTTCCCGGTGCAGGTGTTGCCGCGGACCACCACCGAGCCGCAGACGTGCCCAGAGAGGACCACACCGTTCTCGGCGTTCCGTTCGCAAACGCTCGCCGTGATCGACGCGGCCGATGCCGCTTCGACCCAGACGCCGGTGTGGTTCTCCCGGCAGGTGCCCCGGGTGACGGTGATGGCACCCGCCGTGCGCGCGTACACGCCGGCATCGCCGTTGTTCTCGAACGTGCAGCCGGTCAACTCGGCCGAGGCCCGCTCGACGACCAACACCCCGTTTCCGTGGTTGCCGCGGAACTCGCACCCGGCCGCGGTGAGCCTCGCGTGCTGGCCGGCGTGAACCCCGGCACCGCTGACTCGCTTGCCCGCCAACTCGCCGGAGAGCCCGCCAGACGCAACGACATCCCGCAGTTCCAGTTCGCCACCAAGGACACGGATCAGGTCTCCGGGAGGAGTGTCGGCAACTCGGCGGACGGTCAGCCCGCGGAACGTCACCTTGCCACTCACGCGGACTCCGACGCCGTACCCGGGGGCGGACACCTCCAGAACCGTTCGACCCGGCCCGAGTCCCGCGAGCGTCACCGGCTTCAACACGTTGAGCGGGGTCGTCAGCCGATACACCCGCTCCTCCAGTTGGACGGTATCGGCCCCCGCCGTAGCGATCGCCTCGGCGAGGTCCAGGTACAGATGACGGGCGCCGCACCGCTCGACCCACACCGGGTCGCGGACCAACCGCCACAGCCACAACAGCGGCGCGAGCAGCCCACGCGGCGACGGACTTCCCCGCGCCGCAACGACGCAGTACCGGACCGCCTTGTAACGCTCCCTTGCGAGCGTGACGAGGTCCCGGTAGCCGCACCGACTCGATCGCAGCCACCCTTCGAGATCAGCGGACGTCCGCTCCAGGGCCGCCCAGACCGCCCCACCGGGGCAGTCGTCCGACTCGGCCAGTGCATGGCGAGCGGTTTCCGGCAGGTCCGGGCGGCTCAGCAGTTCGTCGCCCTTGGTCAGCACCACGACGAGGTTCTGGTCCCGGGCCCGGTCGCCTACCTGGGCCATCAACCGGCAGGCGTCATCCGGCCTGTCGTGCGGGTCGCCTCGCCTCAGGCTGAGCAACCAGACAACGGCCTGGCTGCGCCGGACGTGCTCGGGGGCGTCGGAAATGATGAGCTGACTGCCGCCGATCCGGGGAATGCCGTGGAGCCGAAGTACCTGCGGCTGTGGCAGGTCGGCGTAGGTCTGTTGCGACCCCTCAGGACGCCCCTCACGGGTGCGTCGGACGGCGGCCCGTAACCGCGCCTCGTCCAGCCACATGCAGGAGAATTCAGAGTCGGACCACCGCCGGCCGGTCGCACGGACTTCGTGGAACAGGCCCTCGATGTACGTCGTCTTGCCGTGCCCGGACAGGCCGACGAGGCTCAACGGGACCGGCGGGTGAGCGGCGTAGTCCTCGCCATAGAGGCGCGGGACGACCGGGTCGCCGCACCGCGGGTTGTCGCAGCGCAGGATCGCCCCGCGCTCCGGGTCGTGGACCTCCCGGAGGTCCCGGTGTTCCAGGCAATGCGGGCACAGGGCGAGCATGGCCCCCTCGGCGGACGATCCCCTCATCATACCCGGTCTGAGGGCCGGGGCGCTTCTAACTTGTCCGATCCGCCACCCGTCGCGGGCGACCAGGCCATCTCCGGCTCGAACGGGAACATCGGCCGCCTTCTGTGGCGGTACGTCAGTCTGGCCAGGTCTGCGGACGTGACGCCGGGCGTATCGACCCGGATGAGATGACGGCAGACCGGGGCGTAGGCAGCGACAGGGGCATGAACGCCCTTGGCGACCAGCACCCGAAACCGGCCCGGGTCGAGGCCACAACTCGTAAGTTGGTTGAGGCTGAACGGGGCCATCCGGTTGTTCGTGAGAACCACTGTCAGCCCGGTGTCAGTCTCGACAACGGCGGTTTGACCCTGGTCGAAGCTGGCAAACCCACCGTGTCGCGGATTCGGCTCACTGAACTTGCCGTCGGAGAAGCCGCGGACGGTGAACTCGGCATCGAGCGGTTCGCCGTGGAGGGCGTCGGTCTTCCCGCCGACACGGAGCCGGACGCGGTTTCCGGCCCCTGCAACACAGGCGTCACCCTGGGACTCCGGGTCTGCCAGGACGACACACGACGGCCCGAGCCGCTGCCGGTGTAACTCGTGGGCGATCAGTGTGCCGTCCCCGGGTGAGCCGCCGCCGACGTTGTCGCCCATGTCCAGCAGGCAGACCGGCCCATCAAGTTGCGATGCCTGTTCGACCGCATCCTCCACTCCGACCAGGTGGCCGCGGTAATCGGCTCGCATCCCCCACCACCAGTTGGCGAGTGACGCGGCGTTCTGAGCCGCCCAGCCCGGGTTGCCGGCGACCGCGATCACCGCGGCCCCCATTTCCGGCACGTCGGCGTATGGAAACCCGAGGATGGGACTCAAGCAGAACAGCCCCGGCCATGTGAGCCTCACCGCCGCGGCGGCGTACAGTTCCCGGAGCGGCTGTTCACCGGTAGCCTGGCGTTCGATGTTCACCGCGAGCGGCAGGTACTCCGCGGCCATGACCGGCTGGATGTCACCGATCAGTGTCCGGACCATGAGGTTCGCCGCTTCCAGACCTCGCTCCCTCTGGTCCAGGTGGGGGTTCGTCCGATACGGGATCAGGGCGTTGCACGCGGCGACCATCTTCGGCGACAGGTTGGCGTGTAGGTCCAGCGTTCCGATGATGGGGATCTTCGACCCGACGCGATCCCGCACCGCGGCGAGCCAGTGGCCGTCGGCGTCCGGGGCGTTCTCGGCGACCGTGGCCCCGTGCGGGGCGACCAGCAACCCGTCGAGCGGTCCGGCTCGATCCAGGGCGGCCAGCATCCGCCGCATCAACTCGTCGAACGTGTCGGAGGCGATAACGCCGTACGGCAGCGCCCGGGCGGCGAAGACGGGGACCGCCTCGATGGCGGCGTCGGCCATCCCGTCGAAGAACCCGCCGACTTCGTGGTGCGCCCTGCCGAAGCGGCGCCGGACCTCCTCGCCCTCGCACAGCACGTCCCGCTCGAAGTCGGCGAGCGCCGTCCGGCCGGCCAGGAAGGTGTTCGACTCTTGAAGGAATGCGATGATGCCGACTCGCATGGCGACCTCGCGCTCGGCTGACGTCTCGCGGCCAACCGTTATAAAACCCCGTACCGGTCGAACGCCTCGGTCGCCTTCATTCCGGCGCGGATCGCGTCGCGGACCTCGTTCTCGGCGTGGGTCTTCTCCCACGCCCGGCGGACCGCCTCGACCTCCGCCTCACGGGGGACGACCACCACCCCGTCCTCGTCCGCGATCACCAGCGCCCCCAGCTCGAAGGCAACGCCGTCGATCTCCACCGGCACGTCCACGTCGATCACCCGCTGGCGGTCCTTCGAGTCGTAGACGCAGGTGCCGCGGGCGAACACCGGGAAGCCCATCTGCCGCATCCGCGTTACGTCCCGCACCGATCCGTCCACCACGACGCCGACGCACCCCGCGTTGCCAGCCGCGGTCGTCAGCAACTCGCCCCAGATGCCTGACCGCACAGATCCGCCTGCGGCACACACCAGCACGTCGTCCGGTCGGCATCCGTCTACCGCCTGCAACTCCAGTTCGTAGGGCCGCGGATCGGGGTGGGCCATGTCCGCCCACAGGGTCGGCTTGCACCGGCCAACCAGTACGCCGGTGACGGTCAGTGGACGCAGTGGGAGTCGCGGCGACTGGTGGCGCAAGCCCATCGCGTCGAGGGCGTCGCAGACCACCGCGGCGGTCAACTTCTCGCGCATCATCGCCAGTGTGATCTCGGTCACGGCTGGGCCTCGTAGTGCAAGACCAACTTTGCGAACGGCCGGCGTGAGCCGGCTGGTGTGGGCTGGCTCCACCAGCCGGCTCACGCCGGCCGTTCGCCAGGACTCGCGACTTCATCCCGGAACAGCGGTTCGGCGGCGTTGGTCAGAATCCCGGTCAACGAGCACAAGGCAAACGCCCCGGCGATGGTCAGCATGGCCGCGTCCCAGCCCAGCCGCTCGGCGACCGTCCCGGTCAGCAGGATGGCGATCCCGGCCCCGAAGTTGCCCCACATGTTGCCCCACCCGAGGACCGCCCCGGCCTGCCGGCCGCCGGTGTCCTGCGCGAACGCCCACACCGCGGGGATGCCGAAGTCCTGACAGATCGACATCACCGTCAGGGCGGCGACCACCGCCCACGCGCTCGGCAGCCACGGGGTCAGCGCCAGCGCGACGGCGCACGGAATCCGAAACGCCCCCATCGGGATCGCCCGCCCCCACCGCTTGCCAAGGGTGCGAGAGATGCGGTCGGTATACCACCCGCCGGCGATCAACCCGAACGATGCCAGGAAGAGCGGCACCGTGGTCATCAGCCCGCGCTGGTCCACGGGCACATGAAATCGTTCATCCAGGAACCGCGGCATGAGGGAGATCAGGAACACCCACCCGACGTTGGCGAAGAAGTTGTTGGCCGAGAACATCCACTGGTTGCGGCTGGCGATCAGTTCGCGCCACGGGATCGCGTCGGTGCCGGCCTGCTGCGACGTCTGCGACTGGCCGGACTCGATCAGCGCGACCTCGCCGGCGTTGGCCCACGGGTGGTTCCGTGGCCAGTCCCGGGCGATGACCCAGAACAGCCCGCCGACGAGGATGCCGAGCAACCCGTACAGAAAGAGCGTCGGCCGCCAGCCTTCGACGTGGAGTTGGCGGATCGCGCCCGGGAATGCCTTCTCGATCACCAGACGGCTCAGCCGCTCGGACTCCTGCTCGGTCCGTTCGCCGGGCGGCTTTTTCCGGATCGCCCTACCGTCGTTGGCAAGTTGGACGCCGTCTGTCGCGCCCTCCCCCATCGACCAAGGGGCGCGGACTTGGTCGTTGGCCGCAACGGCGATTTGCTCCGGTGACATCGCGAACATCCGGAGAGGCCCACCGGACACCGCCATCCCTGCCATTTGGTCCGAGGTCGGGTCCGACTCGATGAGCCGCTCCCGTATGGCCCCCCGTACAGAGGACAGCGGCCCCGGAGTCGAGTCCAGTGCATGGACCCCGAACAGGGTACTATTGAGAACGTCCGCTTGGGTGATCGTCGCTGGCGTCGAGAACGGCACGAATGCGACGATCAGTATCCCGGTCAGCCAGTTGGCCCCGGCCCCGCCGAACCGGCCGCCGAACGCCACGACGCCGCTCGCCAGGCCGCGCGACCGGTCCGGCACCCAGCGCTTGACCATCAGCGCCGCGGTCGGGTACGCCCCGGCCTGCGACAGCCCGAGCAGGAACCGCGCGGCGAAGAGCGTCCAGAAGTCCTGGGCCAGCGCGATGAACACCCCGAACACCGACCAGCCGATCATGTACAGGGTCATCATCGCCCGCGGGCCGTACCGCTGACTCAGCCATCCGCTGGGCACCTGGGCCAGGGCGTAGGCGATGAAGAACGCCCCGAACGCGGCGTCCATCTCCATCTTGCCGATCCGCAGGTCCTCGCGGATGTACACTTCCGCCACGCTGACGCACACCCGCTCCAGGTACAGGAGCACGGCGGCCAGCATGGCGACCAGGACGATCAGGTAGCGGACGCGGGTCGGCGCGGTGGGCATCGGTTGGGTGGTGAGGTGGTGAGGTGGTGAAAGCACGGTTCGGGGTTGGGCTATCGTGCCACACTTGCGGCCGTCCGGCAACCAGTTAACCGGGTTTGCCGGTTGACCATTTGGGGGGCGGTCGTCATGCTAACAGATAGCCGGCTGGCAACGAGTTCTGCCCACCCCCACCGGACGGACGGCCGTCCCGGTCTGACCCGACATCGGTAAACCAGCCGGACGACTCACCGTAGACGCTTCCGCCGTCAAGGGGCTCCGTCAATGGTCACGCATTCCCGCCTTGCCCTGGTCGCCCTCGTCGGCCTGACGGCCGGACCGGCCGCGGCGGACGAGAAGTTGAAGTTCAACCGGGACGTCCGCCCGATCCTGACTGAGAACTGCTTCGCCTGCCACGGCCCGGACTCGGCCGCCCGCAAAGCCAAGCTCCGGCTGGACGTGCGCGATGCGGCCATCGAGGCCGAGTCGTTCGTCCCGGGCAAGCCGGACAAGAGCTACGCCATCGAGCGCATCTTCGCGACCGACGAGTCGGAGATGATGCCGCCGCCGAAGTCGCACAAGAAGCTGACCGCGGCCCAGAAGGAGATCCTCAAGCGGTGGGTCGCCGAGGGTGCGGAGTACGAGCCGCACTGGTCGCTCATCCCGCCGACCCGGCCGGGAATACCTGCGGTCAAGGACAAGGCGTGGGTCAAGAACCCCATCGATGCGTTCATCCTGGCCGACCTGGAGAAGCGCGGCCTCAAGCCGGCCCCGGAAGCCGACCGGCGGACCCTCGCCCGGCGTCTGAGCCTCGACCTGACCGGCCTGCCCCCGAAGCCGGAGGACGTGGAGGCATTCGTCAGCGACAAGTCGCCGAACTACTACGAGAAGTTCGTGGACAAGCTGATGGCCTCGCCGCACTGGGGCGAGCACCGCGGCCGGTACTGGCTCGACGCCGCCCGGTATGGCGACACCCACGGCATCCACTTCGACAATTTCCGCGAGATGTGGTCCTACCGCGATTGGGTGATCGGCGCGTTCAACAAGAACATGCCGTTCGACCAGTTCACGATCGAGCAACTCGCCGGAGACCTGCTGCCGAACCCGACCCTCGACCAGCTTGTGGCCACCGGGTTCAACCGGTGCAACATCACGACCAACGAGGGCGGGATCATCGACGAGGAGTACGTCGTCCTGTACGCCCGGGACCGGACGGAAACGGTCAACCAGGTGTGGATGGGGCTGACGGCCGGGTGCGCGGTCTGCCACGATCACAAGTTCGATCCGATCTCGGCGCGCGACTTCTACGCGATGTCGGCATTCTTCAACAACACCACCCAGGGGGCGCGGGACGGGAACATCGCCAACACCCCGCCGGTCATCCCCGTGCCGCGGCCGGAAGACCGGGCACAGTGGGATGTCGTCTCGAAGCGAGTTGCCGAGGCGAAGGCGAAGCTCGACGCCCGCAAGGCGTCGGCGAAGGGCGATTACGACAAGTGGCTCGCCTCCGCGAAGGCGGCGGACGTGGCCGGTCTGATACCGGCGGACGGGCTCGTCTTCCACGCCCCGCTGACCGAGGGCGAGGGGAAGTCGGTCAAGGCCACGGTCGCCGGCAAGGAAAAGACGTTCAAGCTGGAGACCGGGTTCGAATGGTCGGTCAACCGCGGCGGGCGGAAGGGGTTCACCGTCCGGCCCGGCGAGTCGATCGCCGCGCCCGAGGTCGGCGACTTCGAGAAGGACCAGCCGTTCGCCGTCTCGGCGTGGGTGTCGATCACCAAGCGCGGCACGACTGGCGGGCTGATCGCCCGGATGGACGAGACCGACAAGTACCGCGGCTGGGACATGTGGATGCAGGCCGACCGGGTCGGCATGCACATCGTTCACGCCTGGGACCAGGACGCCCTGAAGGTGGTGACGAAGGCCCCGCTCCAGCCGAAGAAGTGGTATCACGTCACCGCGACCTACGACGGGTCCGGCAAGGCGGCCGGCGTCCGGTTGTTCCTCGACGGCGAGCCGGTCCCGGTGGACGTTGAGCGTGACACACTGAAGTCCACGATCAAGACCAAGGTGCCGCTGAAGGTCGGTCAACGGGATGCCGGCCAGCGGGTGCAGGGGGTCGCGCTCGAGGACGTGCGAGTCTACTCGCGCGGCCTGACCGGGGCCGAGGCCCAACAACTCGCCAAGGCCCAGCGGGCCGCGGACCTGCTCGCCAAGCCGGCCGACAAGCGGACCGGACCGGAGGCCGAGGAACTCTTCGGCTGGTGGCTGGTGACGCTGGACGGGCCGTTCCGAGATCAGTCGGTGAAGCTCGCGGACCTCCAGAAAGAGGAAACGGCCATCCGGTCCCGCGGCACCGTGGCGCACGTCATGGCCGAGAAGCCGGGCGAGCCGACGGCGTACATCCTCTACCGCGGGGAGTACGACCAGCGGCGCGACAAGGTGACCGCCGCCACCCCGAAGGCGCTGCCGACGATGGCCGACGGTCTGCCGAAGAACCGGCTCGGGTTCGCGAAGTGGCTACTCCGCGACGACCATCCACTGACCACCCGGGTTACGGTGAACCGGTTCTGGCAGCAGGCGTTCGGCACCGGCATCGTCCGCACCGCCGGCGACTTCGGCATCACCGGAGAGTTGCCGTCCCACCCCGCGTTGTTGGACTGGCTGGCCGTCGAGTTCCGGGAGCCGTCCGGGCGAACCCCAAACGTTAGTGAGGGGGTAAAGCTCAACCCCGTCGCTAACGCTCCGGGTTCGCCAGGTGCCTGGGACATGAAGAAGTTCTTCAAGCTGCTGGTGACGTCGAACACCTACCGACAGTCCGCGCAGACCACCCCGGTGAAGTTGGAGAAGGACCTCGACAACCGGCTGTTGAGCCGCGGCCCACGGTTCCGAATGGACGCCGAAATGGTCCGCGACTACGCCCTGGCGGCCAGTGGGTTACTGGTCCCGAAGCTCGGCGGGCCGAGTGTCAGGCCATACCAACCAATCGGCGTGTGGGAGGCGGTGGCCATGCCGGAGAGCAACACCAAGTCCTACAAGCAGGACGCCGGCGAGAACCTGTACCGCCGGAGCATGTACACGTTCTGGAAGCGGGCCGCCCCGCCGGCGTCGATGGAGATCTTCAACGCCCCCAACCGCGAGACCTGCACCGTACAGCGGGACCGCACCAACACGCCACTGATGGCGCTGGTGACGCTGAACGACATCCAGTTCGTCGAGGCGGCCCGGCACCTGGCCCAGACGACACTGATCGCCGAGAAATCGATCGACGGCCGACTGGACCGGATGGCGAACCGGCTACTCGCCCGACCGCTGCGACCGGAAGAGGCCAAGTTACTCGCGGGCATCCACGGCGACCTGCTGGCCCACTACAAGGCCAAGCCGGCCGAGGCCGAAAAGTTGATCGCGGTCGGCGAGTCGAAGGCCGACCCGAAGCTCGACCCGGTCGAGTTGGCGGCGTGGACCATGCTCGCCAACCAGTTGATGAACCTGGACGAGGTGCTGAACAAGTAAGTCCCGCGCCGCCACCCGCCCGCATGGATCACACGAGAATCGACCGATGAACTTTCGCGACCACGCCCAGGACATCACCCGGCGACATTTCTTCGCCGGCACCGGGTTCTCACTCGGGGCCGCGGCCCTGGGCACCCTTCTCGGCGAAGACGCCCGCGCGGCGGCCGACACCAAGACCGGTGCCGGGGCCGCGCTGCCGACGACGCACTTCCCGTCGAAGGCGAAGAACGTCATCTACCTGCACATGGTCGGCGGTCCAAGCCAGATGGACCTGTTCGACTACAAGCCCAAAATGGGCGAGTGGTACGACAAGGATCTGCCGGACTCGATCCGCATGGGCCAGCGGCTCACCACCATGACCAGCGGCCAGGCCCGGTTCCCGATCGCCCCGTCGAAGTACAAGTTCGCGCAGCACGGCAAGAGCGGCGCATGGCTCTCCGAGATGCTGCCGCACACGGCCAAGGTCGTCGATGAGATGTGCATCGTCCGCAGCATGCACACCGAGGCGATCAACCACGAGCCGGCCATCACCTTCATCCAGACCGGCAACCAGGTGACCGGCCGGCCGTGCCTCGGGGCGTGGACCAGCTACGGCCTGGGCAGCCTCAACCGCAACCTCCCGACGTTCGTCGTCATGGTCGCCGAACCGACCAACAAGGAGCAGATCCAGGCGATCTCCGCACGGCTGTGGCAGTCCGGCTACCTGCCCGGCGAGCATGCCGGCGTGTCGTTCCGCAGTGCTGGCGACCCGATCCTGTACATTAACAACCCGCCCGGCGTCTCGACCGACGTCCGCCGCAAGACCCTCGACGGGATCAAGCAACTCAACGAGATGACCGCGAAGCGGGTCGGCGACCCGGAGACGCGGACCCGTATCGAGCAGTACGAGATGGCGTACCGGATGCAGTCGAGCGTCCCGGAGCTGGCGGACCTGACGAAGGAAGACGAGTCCACGTTCAAGCTCTACGGGGAGGCGGCCAAGAAGCCGGGGACGTTTGCCAACACCGCGCTCCTGGCCCGGCGGCTCGTCGAGCGCGGCGTGCGGTTCGTTCAGGTTTACCACAACAACTGGGACCACCACGCCAACCTGACGAAGCGGATGCCCGACCAGTGCGGCGACGTGGACCAGGCGTGTTACGGGCTGATCTCCGACCTGAAGCGCAAGGGGATGCTCGACGACACGCTGGTGATCTGGGGCGGCGAGTTCGGCCGGACCATCTACAGCCAGGGCGGGCTGTCGAAGACGAACTACGGCCGCGACCACCACCCGCGGTGCTTCACCATGTGGATGGCCGGCGGCGGAGCGAAGGGTGGTGTCGTCTACGGCGAGACGGACGAGTTCAGCTACAACATCGTCAAGGATCCGGTCCACATCCGGGATTTCCATGCCACGGTGCTTCAGTTGCTCGGGATCGACCACGAGCGGTTCACCTACAAGTTCCAGGGTCTCGACCAGAAGCTCACCGGCGTCGAGCACGCCAAGGTGATCAAGGCGCTTCTGGCGTGAGCGTCGGCGGGCTGGCCCGGCTCCTCGCCCCGATCGCGGTCCTGATCGGGGCTGGCCTCTACCGCCCCGACGCGGGGACCGAGGTCCGTGACTTCTTTAACCCCCTCCTTGCGGACGGCGCCGACCCCTGGGCGTACCGGCATACCGACGGCCGGTACTACCTCGCCGTCTCCACCGGGTCGAACGTCTCATTGATCCGCTCCGACACACTCACCGGACTCGCCGCCGGCGAACGCAAGGTGGTCTGGACGCCCCCCGCGTCAGGCCCTACCAGCAAGGGCATCTGGGCGCCCGAGTTGCACTTCCTGCGCGGCATGTGGTACGTCTACGTCGCCGCGGACGACGGCGAGAACGCCAACCACCGCATATACGTGCTGGAGAACTCATCCGCCGACCCGTTCAGCGGTGAGTTCACTCTCAAGGGAAAGATTGCCGACCCGACCGCCGACCGGTGGGCGATCGACGGGACGATACTCGATCTCGCCGGCCGGCTGTACTTCGTGTGGTCCGGCTGGGAGGGCACGGAGGACGTTTGCCAAATCCTGTACATCGCCCCGATGTCCGACCCGTGGACGATCTCCGGCCCGCGGGTCGAGATCAGCCGACCGACGCACCCGTGGGAGACGCGGGGCGCGCCGCCGGTTGTCAACGAGGGGCCACAGGTCCTGGTGCGGGGCCGTACAGTGTTCCTCGTCTACTCGGCGAGCGGGAGCTGGACCGACCACTACTGCCTCGGCCTGCTCCGTGTGCCCGCCGACGCGGACCTGTTGAACCCGGTTTCCTGGACGAAACGCCCGCATCCTGTCTTCGAGAGGGGCAACGGCGTCGTCGCACCCGGCCACTGCTCGTTCACGACCTCGCCCGACGGGTCGGAGGACTGGCTGCTCTACCACGCCGCGAAGTTCCCCGGGTCCGGTTGGAACCGGTCGGTGCGGGCACACCGGTTCGTCTGGGGCGATGACGGCACGCCGCGGTTCGGTCGTCCCGAACCGCAGAACATCCCCGTCCCGCTGCCGCGGGGCGAGCCGCCTCGCCGGCGGTACGAGGCCGAGCACGCTGAACTCGGCGGCGCCGCTGCGGTCGTCCGGCACCTGGCCGCGTCACGCGGGTCGGCGGTGGGGTCGCTAGTCGGGCCGGAGAGTTCCGCCGAGTACGTTGTGACGGCCCGGCGGGCAGGACCGCATTCGTTGACCGTACGGTTCGCCAACGGCGACCCCGACCGGGCCGCGGCCACTCATACGTTGGTGGTGAACAGCGGTCCAGAACGGACTGTTCGCTACCCGTACATCGGAGAAGAAGCCTGGTCCTGCGTCTCTGTCCGGGCCGAGTTGCGGATCGGCACGAACCGTATCCGCTTCTCGGGCAAGGACCGGGTCACTCAATTCGTGCAACTCGACTGCCTCGACGTGACGCCGGCCGGGCCGTAATGCCGCCGCGGTCTGCCCTTACTGGGACTCCGTGCCGCCGGCCTCATAATCACCGGGCTCGGCAAGGCCATCCTGACGCACTCTCGCGTCCCGCTCCTTGACCGCAGTGGTGCCGTTCGCCGAGCCGTCCAGTGATGGCTCGGCTTGATGCGGTTGCCCGTCCGGAACGGGCGGAGGCGCCGGGACAGGCTACTCGGCTGTACCCGAACCGGGTGGGAGCAGCACCAACTCGAAATCCGCCGGTCCGAACCGCGGCGGCAAGCGGTCGTCCTTCGGGTCGCGTGGCCAGACGGCAAGCCACTCTGGCCATGTCAACTTCACCCGCCCGAACATGAGCCTTTGCGCCTCCAGCGTCGGGCCGGCGGCGGGGTGGAGGTTGTCCGGCGTCCGCGGCCGCAGTTCCTCGGCGCGGCGCGAGAAGTCGTAAAGAACGGGGGCCGACTCCCGCGGGCCATACCAGACCAACAAACCCGCGGGGACGAAGTCGAAGTGTTCGGCGGCCTTCGGCAACTCCGCCCGGACATGCTCGCGGGCGAAATCCACGCCCGCCCGCTTGTACAGGTACGCCAGCGCGTTCTCCAGTACCCGCGCCGGCTCCGGTGGCAGCGCCGCCAGCCAGCCGGGGTCCGCCCACCCGGCCACCAACCAACCGGACCGGTCCTCCCACTCCAGTACTGACGCGGCCGACCCGTCCAGCATGAGTTCCACCCGGATGCGGTTGGTCCCGAGCAAAGCCCGACCGACGGACAATCGCCTCGGCCCCCATAGCGGGCTGAGGTTGACCAACTCCGCGAACTCCCGGGTGACGAACCGCGAAACCGCTTCTTCGACCCCCTGAAGGGCCTGACGGTGGGTCCGGGCGAACCGCCACTCGTCGGTCCGGGCCGCCTGTCGCTCGCTCGTCCGCAGCTTGCCGTACAGCCGCGGCACGGTCCCGGAGTGGAACCCCAGGTGCAGCAGCCCGCCGACCGTCTCCCCGTGCGGGCCGACCGCCGCCGGCTTGAGCGTCACCGGCCGGTTCGCCCGGTATAGCCGCCAGTTCTCACGCATCTCCCAGAACAAGAAAGTGACCGCGTCCGGCAACAGGTAGAACGTGCCGATCACAAAAAGCCACGCCACCGGCCAGGACAGAAACGGAGACAGGTCGTCCACCAGTGGCGACGTGGGCGGTTGGAGGGTGAACAACCCGAGCAACGCGAGGATCGGGTAGACGAACTTGGCGAACAAAAGCGACAGCGGCAGCTTCAACGGGTTGACCATCGGCTCGATCAGCACGACCAGGTAGAAGCGCAGCAGGAAGGCGATGGGGAACCAGACCAGCCCGGCCGCCGCTCGCACCGCCACCGCCAGCGGCCCGGCCCGGCCGCGCAGCCGGAGCCAGTCCTCGCCGCGGGCCAGCACCCACTCCAGGGCATTGGTGAATTCGCGGAACAACTCGGCCACCCAGCGGATCAGTCCGGGGATCAGACCCGACCGAATCAGTCGGACGAGCGAACTGGCCGCCTGAATCAGCAGCGTCTCAACGGCGCGGCCGGGCCGGGAGTTGATGAGCAGCGCGGCGGCGAGGAACGTAACCACCCGGACGAGCGGCCCGAATCGCCACAGTTCGGGGAACGCCGTGAACACCAGCGCCGCCAGAGCGGCCGGCTTGAGTAGGTAATCGACGACGAGTAGCGACGGCCAGCTCGTCAGTAGGGTGCGGACGGTCGGATGGTTCCAGACCCGGATCGGTCCTTCCCAGAGGATGAACCGACCCGCCCGGTACGCGGCCCGCCAAGTCGAAAGCGCGACCGCCCGGAAGGATGCGGAGCGGATGAGCGCCAGCAGCACCACCCCAAGGACCATCCACGCCAGGTGGAACCAGAGTTGCTCGTTCCACCCGCCGAAGAACGACAGGTCCGTACCGGTCCGGGACGCAACGTCGAGCAGTTCCGGGAACCGGGAGGGGCGCGTGAAATTCGCCTCCACTTCCGGCGCGGCGGACTGGATGCCTGCCACCGCCCCGAAAGGGTCGGCGATGTCGGCCCAGTTCGCTACCGGCGGGGTAGCGAAGTCCGGCGGGGGCGTGGGTTTGTCAGCGACATTCCGCTGCTCGTACACCAGCAGCCAGACGAACTGCGCCGCCAAGAACGCCCCGCCGAATGGCAGCAAGACATTGCGGGTCAGCCACCGGCCGCTGTCGGTGCCGAACGTCCACGAAGTCAGCCGCTCCAACCAGCGGGTGTAGAACTCGCTGCGCCGGTACACCCCGTCCAGCAGTGTCGCCAGCCGCCTGTCGAGCCGCAACAGCAGGTCGCCGCGCAAGTACTCGTCCGGGCTGCCCAGGTCCGGGAGCTTGACGTGCCCGCGGGCGATCGCGTCGCGCAGGTCGGCGAACGTCAGAAATCCGGTCGCCGAGATGCGGTCGAGCAGTTCCTCGACCGTCTTGGCCAGTGCCGCCTGCTCGGGCAGCGACGTGGGACGCAGGCCGGCGTCGTGCAGCGCGTCGGTCAGCGTCGGCCGGAACCGCTCGCGCAGCCGCTCCTCGGTCTTGTTCAGCGCATCCTTGAGCAGCCCGAAGAGTGCCTGCCGGTCAGCGTCGTTGAGTCGGGCCGCGGCCAGCCGACGGGTGGCGCTGCGCAGGTGGGTCGGGACGCGGACGAACTTCTGGCTCTCCAGCGGCCGGCGAATCGGCTTGTGCCCGGCGGACAGCACCCATTCCAACAAATCCAGAGTGTACGTCGTCTGCTCGGAGTCCAGGCACGCCCGCTGGAGGTCGTACAGGATGGCCGCCTCGACCGGCCGGGTGCCCTGGTCGGCCTTGTCCAGGAGCGACGGTAGCACCTTACGCCACCGCTCGGCCTGATCATCGGGTAGACCGATGGCGGCCTGGAGTCGATCCACCAGGTTGTGGATGTCCCGGGTGGCGGCGGCGTGGGCGGGCTTGGTCAGCGCGGCCGGGGCGACCCGCGCGGCCCGGGTGTGCTGGATCGCCGCCATCACCGTGTCGTCGGACGCCCGGGCGCGGCGGGCGGCGCGTTCGAGTCGGTAGTAGTAGGCGTGCGACTCGTCGGACTGGTCGTCGGTCTTCGGGACCGGGTCCGGGGCACCGGGCAGCCGGGTGCGGCGGAAGATCGCACCCGCGTCCAGGTCCTCGTCCAGCAGCGCGTCCACCTGCTCGATTGATGGCAGGCTCGGGAAGTAGACGGGGATCAGGTTCCAGTTAAAGAAACGCAACTCCAGGTAGTACGCGACGAATTCAACGATCGCCTGCCGGTCGTCGGCGTCCGGCGCGAGGTGGCCGTCCTGGGTCAGGACGTTGCGCGCCTCCTCGAATGCGGCCGGACCGAGCCGCTCCACCCGTCGGCGGAGTTCGGTCTGTCCGGCACCGGACAGCCGCTCCCCCAGTTCACGGTGGACCGTGACGTGGAACAGCAGCCGCCAGTATCGGGCCAACAGTTCCTCGCGCGGTCCGGCGAGGCGGTCGGCGGAGGGGCGCTCCAGGAGCAGGACGGTATGCGGTAACTGGTGGTCGGGCGGCAGGTCGAGTTCATCTTGCTCGACGTACTTGTACATGGTGGCCCGGTCCACCAGGAAGCAGCGGCCGTGTGGCACCCGCCAGACCGCCCAGGAGGCGCCCGTCACCTTCTGGATGACGCGCTCCAGGACGACCGGGGCGACCAGCACCGCCGCCGGGTCGGTGGCCCGCAGCACACGGCTGAGTTCTTCCAGTCTCATCGACCCCCTCGGGCGTGCGCGCGGTCCGGCCCCGCGCCGTCGCATTGTACCCCGCCAGCCGGAGATTCACACCGGCTGGCCCGGGGGCCACGCCGCGGCCACGGCCCGGGGAGAGGGTCATGAGGGTTGGTCCGGCACGTCAGACCGACTGTGCGGCCACAGCCGTGTGCTCGCGGATCGCGGTGAGTTGCTGGGTGACGTTGGTGATTAGCTCCTTGAGTAGATGGTAGCCGAGTTCGTGGTTCTGCTCGCACCGGTCGCGCAGCCAGGCCGCGTCGAACATGAGCCCGGACACAGGGCCGTCCGCCTTGCAGGTGAACTGCCAGCGGTGCGGCGGGACCAGCCATGACCACCCGATCACCCCGCCGGGGCCAATGGTCAGGAGTCGGGTGAGGTCCGGGCCGTCCTCCAGCCCGACCGAGGCGGTCCCGGACTGGACGAGGTAAAGCGCCGTCGCCGGCTGGCCCTTCCGGGCGATGTAGCCGCCGGCCGCGGCGGAGAACGGCCGCGCCCCGCTGGCCAGGTCCATCAGACACCGGTCGTCGAGCCGCTCGAGAAATGCATGGGACGCAAACGCGTCCAGGATCGCCGGACGGGCCATCGCGTACTCCTTCACGGGCGATCGGTAATGGGAACAAACCGCATTATGACACCGCCGCTCCGCTGACGCAAACAGGATAATCCGATCCGGTTTTCCACGTCCCCTCGCTCAGCGTGGGATCGAGACGACAACCCTGTAACATCACCGTAACGGCCGCCGGTCCCCGTCGCGGTCAGCCGTCGTTCGCCCAGGTCCGTTCGTCTAAGGTGTGAGTACCTAGCCACCCCCCGCCCGCCTGGAGGGTCTGCCATGTCGGCCGCTCGCCGTCACTCGGTGTCGTTCGTCACCGTCGCCCTGCTGGGGATCGTCGGACTGACGTCGGCGTACGTCGCCCGGCTCGCCTTCGCCGAGCCCCCGCCCCGCGACGGCCAGTGGCGCAAGGTGGAGGAGGCGCTCAACAAGGGCCTGCCGAAGACCGCCATCCAGGAACTCGACCCCATCATCGAGTCCGCCATGAAGGACAAAGTGTACCCCGAGGCGGTGAAAGCCATCGCCAAAAAGATCGCCCTCGAAGGGACCATTCAGGGGAACAAGCCGGAAGAGCGGATCACCCGGATGACGGCGGAGATCGCACGGGCGCCGAAGGAAATGGTGCCGGCGATGGAGGCGCTCCTCGCCCACTGGTACTGGCACTACTTCCAGCAAAACCGCTGGCGCTTCGTACAGCGCACCACCACCGCCGCACCGCCGGGTCCGGACTTCACAACGTGGGACCTGCCACGACTTTTTCGCGAGATCGACGAGCACTTCACGAAAGCCCTGGCTAACGCTCCGACGCTGAAGACGATACCCATAGCCGACTACGACGCGATCCTGGAGAAAGGCAACCTCCCGGACGCCTACCGGCCGACGCTCTACGACTTCCTGGCGTTCGAGGCGCTGAACTTCTACGCCTCCGCCGAGCAGGCGGGCGCGAAGGCTGAAGACGTGTTCGAGATCGACGCCGACAGTCCCGCCCTCGCCCCGGCCGACGAGTTCCTGAAGTGGAAGCCGGAGACGACCGACGCCGGCTCCCGGAAGTTCAAGGCGTTCAGGCTGTACCAGGACGTACTGCGTTTCCACAAGGACGATACGGACCGGACGGCGTACCTGGACGCCGATCTGAACCGCCTCCAGTTCGCGTACAACCAGGCTACGGGCGAGGAAAAGACGGCGCGATACAAGGCGGCCCTGTCCACGTTCGCTGACACACAGGCCAAGCACGAGTTGTCCGCGACCGCCCTCGCCCGGCTCGCGCAGGTGATCCACGGCGAGGGGGACCAGGTCGAGGCCCGGAAGGTTGCCGAGCGGGCGGTGAAGGCGTACCCGGACAGCCGCGGCGGCAAGACGGCATACAACCTGATCCGGCAGATCGAGGCGAAGGAAGTGAACGTCCAGGCCGAGCGCGTCTGGACCGACCCGCTGCCGGCGATCCAAGTCCGCTACCGCAACATTACGAAGGTCCACTTCCGGCTGATCCGGGCCGACTGGGTCGCCCGGCTCGGCGGCAACCGCTTCCGGCCCGAGCATCTGTCCCCGCAGGACACGGCCCAGTTCCTCGCGCAGCGACCAGATGCCGAGTTCAGCGCCGACCTGCCAGCCACCGCCGACTACGACGCGAGCACGCAGGAGGTGCCGGTACCGAAGGGACTCAAGCCCGGCTTCTACTTCCTGTTCGCCAGCCCGGACGGCGAGTTCCAGACACAGGACAACCCGATTAGCGCCACCGACGTCTGGGTGTCCGACCTGGCCGTGGTGGTCCGCACCGAGTGGAACGCC
>DATLIF010000457.1:0-3319 GCA_035539575.1 Fimbriiglobus sp.
CCGCTCGTCCGGGCCGTGACGGCCCGGCGGGTGCGGCCGGCGGGGCGAGCGCAGGGGGTGGGATGCGCACCCACGGCTCCCGGGGGTTTAGCCCGACGAGTTGTCAGCTCCTCCACCCCTGCACCCGGATTGTAGCGCCGCCGGACCGCCGCCGTCACTTCTTCTGGGTCGGCGCGGCCGCCTTCACGGGGGCGGCCTTCGCCCCCTTCTTCGGCTTCTTCGCTTCCTTGCCCTGCGCGTTATTGCCCTTGGCCATCTCACGTACCTCGGTCGGTGGAGTGGGAACCGGCTGAACGGCCGCCACGATGATGCTACCTCGCCGGTGCGGGCGCGCAAGGCAATCTGTCCATTTCCGCCGCGCATGATCGCAGTCCGGTCCTCGTGACCCGCGGGGAGCACCGACGTCGGGGTTCGCCGCCGGGGCGTCGGAGGTACACGTCGCACCGGCCGGGACGTCGTCAGGTGATGCCGGCTGTGGCGGCCGAGCGGTGGCGCCGGATCAGATCAATAGGGCGCGGGCGCGGTGCCAGGAGGACGTGCTGGCGATGGTCCAGCCAGGCGCTGACCCGCAAACAGGTGATCCGGGCGCTGCGGTCGGCAGGGCTGCCGCACGGGCCGGGGACGGTGAGCAAGCCGCTGGCGGACCTGACGGCGGCCGGGGAGTCGGTCAACCCGCGGGACAAGCGCGGCTACCGGATGCCCGACTGGGCCCGACGGCCGCCCGCATCTCACCCGCCATGCCAGCAGTCTGGCTGGCCGCGGTGGCCGTGCGTTGGTCATCCGTACCACGGACCACGGGCAGAGAGCTGATTTTGAGTAATCGATTACTAGAACGCTTACTGCCCCTTCCGGCTCATCCAGAGGCGTTGGCCCTCGTTCTGCGACGAGCGTGATTACTGAGGCCGGCAGCCGACTTACTGGCCGCAGAGATGGCCTTATGCAGACGTCGGAGCTGTCCCTCCACTCGCGCCAGCAACTCGACAACCACTCGCCCGTTGGGAGTCAGTTTCCGAACCTCGGCTGTGTACCCAGACTGCTCCTCGATCCAGACCTTGCGGAGAAAGTCATCGGCGGCTTCGAGTAACTGGGAGAGCCGAGTCAGGTCGGGTTGCAGGCCGTGGCTGGCCGCCGGTCGACGCGGCCGCCCCCCACCGCGGTTCCGACGAAGAAGTTGCTGGACCCGCAGCTGGAGGTCTGGATCTGACCAGTTCTCCCGCATGGCCCGTCGTAGAAGGCGGTGCCGGTCCCGCTTCGAGTTGATCGCAAGCGAGATGGCCACCCGAGCCCAGCCGGCCCCCAGCGCCTCTAACTCCGAGTACCTCCCATCCGGGTAGGCCACGAAGAACTGACCGCACTTGTCGAGCGTCGCCCGACGCTTGCCGACCAGGTCAGCGAGCCGTCGTCGAAGTCCGGTCCCGCCGGCCTTGGGCTCGGCATCACCACCGAGTTGGCCGAGTAGCCGACCTACCCGGTGGTAGTCGGCCAGGGAGCGGGGGGTCTTCCCAAGGAGGTGCTTGATCTCGAGAACCCGTTCGTCAACCGCGAGTGGGTCTGTCGGAGCCGGTTTGCGGTTCATGGCGATGGGGTGGCGGCAGTTGTTTCCTACCGGACATACCTCACAGGTCGCTTCACACGGTACCCGAATGCGATCTCGAATCAACACACCGGCTCGTTATCAAGCCGCATGGGCATGATTGCGCGGTGTTGGGACCCGAACTACCTACCCCGTCGAACTCTGGACCGGCCAGCACGTCACTGAGCACGTCCGCGACCGATGGGACGTGGCGATCTGGCCGCACATCGGGTGGCAGTGGCCGCGGGACCTCGGGTACATCCTCCAAGGGTCCCGGCCCCGTCACCCCGGCGCCGAAGGATCCGGCGACCCACCGACACTGGGGTGATGAACCTGCGGCGGCGGGTGGCCCGACTTCGGCGGCGGCACCACGATATGCGGGTCGAAGTGTGGGCCGAGGACGAGGTCTTACTCGGGCACAAGCTCATCGCCCGACGCGTGTGTCACTACAGGGTCAGTGACCGCGGTCCGGCGGGCGGCCCCGGTACGACTAGCTGTACGTGTACGCCTTCGCCAGGCCGGCCTCAGGCAGGGTGTTTTCCATCATCCTCCCGCGGTGAAAGTCGGCCAGATGGCCGACGCCCTGGCCGCCTTCGCCCGGTGGGCCGACCCGGTCGGGGAGAGGGTACTGGTAGTCGTGGTGGACAACGCTGAGTGGCATGGATCAACCGCAGGCAAACCGACCGATTGGCTTGGCGGTCGGTGACCCCCATCTGCAACGGGTGTGTAACAACCGCCAACGGCCCTCTGTCCCCAGCCGTCGGAACGGTGGTACGATGCGCCCGAAACGCCCGTCCGGAGAACAATCATGCGTCGGTTGACATTCGCTCTCGCCGCGGCGCTCGTCGCCGCGCCCGCCGCCGGAGCCGCGGAAACGGCCTGCTACGGCACCAAGGTCGATTTCGTGGACACGCCGAAGGAGGCGGCCACGCTGGCCAAGAAGCAGGAGAAGCTGGTCTTCGTCCTGCACGTCTCCGGCAACTTCGAGGACCCGCGGTTCACCTGAAACAACGCCGAAGCGCTCCGTGTGGGCGCCCTGGCGGATGAGAAGGTCGGCGAGTACCTCAACGAGCACTTCGTCTCCAGCTTCCAAAAAGTCGGTACTTTCCGTGTTGTGCTTCCTGCAAACGCGGCGTCAGGAAATGATCAAAACGTCGGCACGTTCCGCGTCGTCGGCGACCAGAAGCAGGGGGGCAACGTGGCGAGCTACTTCTGCGCCCCGGACGGACGGGTGCTGCACGCCGTCGCCGGGCCGGTGAACGCCGCCACCATGATCCGCGAAGCGAAGTGGGTCGTGGATACCACGAAGCAGGCCATGAATGAGAGCAAGGGGGACGGGGCCAAGTTCAAGGCCGCGTTCCGCAAGGCCCACGCCGAGAAACTGCGAGCTGACACCGGATTGCAGGTCGAGCCGATCACCTGGGATCCGCCCAGCGCCGATGACGACAAGAGCACCCTGACGTACCGCGACCCGTCCGGCCGGCCGCTCGCCCCGGTCCTGCCGCCGCCGCCGATCGACGGCCCCGACGTCCGGCTGACCGAGGCCGAGTTCAACGCCCGCCAGGCCGGCGCCAACGCCGCCCCGGGGAACAAGCTCGTCCTCGACCGGCGCGGTCGCAAGGTGGCGGTCAACAACCAGGCGGTCGTGCATCAACTCATGGCCGCGCACTCGATGGTGCGCATCGAGAAGGTGTACGGGACGGTGTTCGAGAACATCCTCGGCGAGAAGGTGTCTACCAAGCCGGT
>DATLIF010000458.1:0-5001 GCA_035539575.1 Fimbriiglobus sp.
ATCGCAGGTAGTCCAGCACCACCGCCTCCGCGTCCGCCAGCCCGGCACACCCCTCCGCCACCGCCGCCGCCAGCCCGTGCGGGATCGTCGTCACGCCGTTGCGGTCGCCGTGCAACAGGTCGCCGGGGTTCACCCACACGCCGCCGACCCGGACTGGTACATTCAGCTCGACGATTTGGCAGTACCCGTGCGAGCAGATCGTCCCGCCGGTGAAGCACGGGAAGTCCAGCGCCTGCACCTGGTCCAGGTCCCGACCCGCCCCGCTGGTGATCAGCCCGACACACCCGAACGCCTTGTAAGTGGTCGCCATCACCTCGCCGAACGTCGCCGCCGTCACCGGGTCGTCGAGGTCCTGGAACACCACCACCTTCGGCCCCGGCACTTCGGCGAGCTGCCGCACTTGCTTGTCCAGCCCGCTGTACACGTCCCCGGTCCGCGGCGGCGCGCCAGCCCGGAACGTCGCCGTCACCGCGTACCCGACCATCGGCGGCAGGTGCGGATAACACGCGGTGATGCGGCCGTCCATGTACCCCGCCGTCCGCGGGATCGCGTCGAACAGCTCGATGACGTTGCAGATCGTGGGCGTGTCGTACTTCTGCAGGGTGTCGAGCACGGCTTGCGGGTGGGGCGCGCTCACGCGAACACCTCCGAGAGGAACGTCTGCATGACCTCCCACGACCGCCGGTCGGCGGCCGCGTCGTACAGGATGCCGTGCTGCGGCAGGTTCGCCGCGGGGTTGGTGAAGGCGTGCCGCGCGCCGCCGTACTCGTGGAACTGCCAGTCGGCCCCGGCGGATCGCATCTCGTCGCGGAACCCCTTCACCTGGTCCGGCGTGACCATCGGGTCGTCCGCCCCGTGCAGCACCAGCACCGGGCACTTGATGGAACCCTTCTTCGCCGGCGTCGGCGTGGCCAGCGCCCCGTGAAAGCTCACGGCGCCGCGCAGCTCCGCCCCGGACCGGGCCAGGTCCAGAGCTACCGTCCCGCCCATGCAGTAGCCCAGGCAGACCAGCATCGCCGGGTCCACTGCCGGGTTCGCGCGGATCATGTCCAGCGCCGCGGCGATCCGCCCCTGCGCGACGCGGCGGTCGCTCATCACCGCCTGGTACAGTTTGCCGGCCTCGTCGGTCGTCGCGGCCGTGACGCCCTTGCCGAACAGGTCCACCGCGAACCCGACGTACCCCAGCCCGGCGAGCATCTCGGCGCGCTGGCGGACGTAGGCGTTGTGGCCCCACCACTCGTGGACCACCAGCACCCCCGGCCGTCGCCCGCCCCCGTCCGGGTAGGCGACGTACCCCTCAAGGTTCACGGTCCCGTCCCGATACCCCACAGCCTCGGTCTTCATGGCGTGTCCTCCGGCGTGGTCCGGTCTTCTTTTCTATTGCTCCGACGGATGTTTGGAGGTAGCCTTCGGCTAACAGCCCCGCGCTGCATCCCGCCGAGTCGCTCTTTCCGCCGCCACCCCGGACCCACTCCCGGGGCCGCTTCACCATCCCGAGGGCATCCCCACATGCTCACCCTCCTCGGCCAGCCGACCCTGTACTGCGACGGCCTCACCCGCCGCGCCGCGCTCAAGATCGGTGCCTTCTCCTTCGGCGCCACCACCCTGACCCTCGCCGACGTCTACCGTGCCGAGGCCGGCCAGCCGTCCGCCGCCGGGCACAAGGCGATCATCAACGTGTTCCTCGGCGGCGGCCCGCCGCACCAGGACACCTTCGACCTCAAGCCCGACGCCCCGGCCGAGGTCCGCGGTGAGTTCCAGCCGATCCCGACGAACGTCCCCGGCATCGCGGTCTGCGAGGTCTTCCCGAAGCTCGCCCGGATGATGGACAAGTTCGCCGTCGTCCGCTCGATCGTCGGCGCGAAGGGCGGCCACGACGCCTACCAGTGTACGACCGGCTTCGACCGGCAGTCGCTCTCCCCGATCGGCGGCCGACCGAGCATCGGCTCGGCGCTGACGAAGCTCCAGGGCGCGGTGGACCCGTCGGTGCCGCCGTTCGTCGGCCTGACCGCGCCGACCCAGCACGTCCCGTGGAGCGACCCCGGGCAGGTCGGGTTCCTCGGCAGCACCTTCGGCGCCTTCAAGCCGAGCGGCCCGGACCTGGCCAACATGAAGCTCAACTCGATGAACCAGGCGCACCTGGCCGACCGCAAGTCGCTGCTCACTGGTTTCGACAACCTGCGCCGCGGGCTGGACTCCGGCGGCGCGCTCTCCGGGATGGACGCCCACACCGAGCGGGCGATGGACGTGCTGCTCTCCAGCAAGCTGATCGACGCGCTGGACCTCTCGAAGGAGGATCCGCGGGTCCGCGACCGCTACGGCGACGGCAAGCCGTACCAGTTCCAGTTCGACGGCGCCCCGACTGCCAACGACCAGCTTCTGATGGCCCGCCGGCTGGTCCAGGCCGGGGTCCGCTGCGTGACGCTGACCTACGGCCGGTGGGACAGCCACGGCAAGAACTTCGACATGGTCCGCGACCACGGGGCCAAGCTCGACCAGGCGCTCTCGGCGCTGGTGTGGGACCTGGACCGGTTGGGGCTGCTCGACGACGTGACGGTGATCGCCTGGGGCGAGTTCGGCCGCACGCCGCGGATCAACAAGGAGGCCGGCCGTGACCACTGGCCGCAGGTGAGCTGCGCGGTCCTGGCCGGCGGCGGGCTGCGGACGGGCCAGGTGGTCGGCAGCACCAACCGGCTGGGCGAGTACGCGAAGGACCGCCCGGTGACGTTCGGCGACATGTTCGCGACGCTCTACCACGCGCTGGGCCTGAACCCCGAGACGGCGACGATCACCGACCCGACCGGCCGCCCGCAGTACCTCACCGACGGCCAGGCGATCCGCGAGTTGGTGTGATCGCAGGGCAAATCATCACGCGAGCGGCGGGGCCGGACCCCGCCGCCTTCGTTTCTCGGCTTTCGGCGATCGGGCCGGAGCGGGTAATATGCCGCCGGCTATCCCCGAACGGAGTTCCCGGGCGCGCTCATGACCCCAACCCACTCTCACCCGACCTCGCCCCCGCCGGTCACTTCGGCCGACCTGCTCAAGCTGACGGTCGAGCAGTACCACCGGATGGGCGAGACGGGCGTCCTGACCCCGGACGACCGGGTCGAGTTGCTCGAAGGACTCCTGGTGAGCAAGCCGATGAAGAAGCCGCCGCACGCCGTCGCCACCGAACTCACCCGCACGGCCCTGGCGGGAGTCATCCCGGCCGGCTGGTACGTTCGCGGCCAGGAGCCGATCACCCTGGACGACAGCGAACCGGAGCCGGACCTCGCCCTCGTCCCTGGCTCGCCGCGGACGTACGTCCCTCGTCACCCATTCCCCGCCGAGGTGGCCATAGTTGTCGAGGTAGCGGACACCAGTCTGGTCCGCGACCGCGACTGGAAGAAGCGCATCTACGCCCGCAACGGTATCGCGGTGTACTGGATCGTCAACCTGGTGGACCGGGTGCTGGAGGTGTACGCCGACCCGTCCGGCCCGGTACTCACACCCGATTACGGCACCGCGAAGTTCCTCTCCCTCACCGACCGGGCGGACGTGGCGGTCGGCGGCACGGTCGCCGGGACCGTGGCGGTCGCCGACCTGATCCCGTGACCGGGTGCTGACCCGAAGTCGCCATTTTCGTAGGTCGGGTCTAGTCTTCGAGGCCCGACGTCTTCCGCCCCAACGGGGCGTCCGACGATAGCCAGGGGTAGAGCGCAGCGCAACCCCTGGAAGGCGGATGACCTATCCCGGTTTGTAGCCCCAACGGGGCGACCCAGGACTTGCGTTAAAACACAATTGTGCTGGAATACAAGTCGATGACCGGTGACATGGAATGGACTTCCGGGACGCCTTGATCGATTGAGACGACCCGAATGACGATGGCGGCAACACGGCCCACGTCGCGGACCACGGCCTGACGATGGACGAGGTCGAGTCCGCACTCCTCGACGAGAACACGACGTTCGACGTGAGCGATTCGTCCGGCCTTCCCATCGCCTTCGGCACCACCGGTACGGGCCGGTTCATCGCGGTCGTGTTCAACGTACTGAACCCGGCCGACCCGCTCGTGATCCGCCCGATCACCGCCTACGACGTCCCCGAGCCGACGGAGTGAAGCCATGAAGCCAACGTCGAAGCCGGAGCGAACCGCCGACGAACGTGCCGAGGAGGAAGCGGTCCGCCGCCGGCACACAGCGAACCCGGTCCGTCAGCGGCCGGCCGCTGCCATCAGCCGGCAGAGCTTCGCGGCGATCCTGAGACTGGTGGCGCGGTTCAAGGCCGTGCGGGAGAACCAGGGGCTGACGCTGGCCGAGGTGGCCGGGCGGATGGGGATCGATCCGCCGGCCCTGTCCCGGCTGGAGACCGGCAAGGTGCTTAACCCCACGCTCGCGACGCTGCACAAGTGGGCGGAAGCTCTCGGGCAGAAACTGGATGTGGGGTTGTCGCCGGTCTGACCAGTCAATACTCTGTTGAAACCTTCGGACTGCGTAGTTGGAGTCCCGGCTTTAGCCGGTGCCGCGATAACCGGCTTTAGCCGGTGCCGCGATAACCGGCTAAAGCCGGGACTCCAACAACCTGCGAGCATTTCAACAGAGCAACCAGTCAACAAAGCGAGCGGGGGGCGTCAGCCCCCCGAGTGTTCCCCGTCTCCCGCCGCCACTGCGATCCGTCCCCACCCGAGTGACCATCCGCGCGTTCGCGAACGGTGCTGGCGCCGGGAAGCCCTCGGGGGACTCACGTCCCCCGCTCGCTTCGCTGGAGGTTCAGCGCCAGCAACCGGGCCAGCAGTTCATCATCTGTCAACCCGGCCGGCCAGCCGTAGGCGGCGGCCACCGCCTCGTCGAGCCGACGGTGGGCGGCGGCCAGCCACGCCGGCCGCTCGTTGTACAGGTTCGTCAGGGTCCGCTTCTTGAGCAGGGCGGCCGACGCCGCGTCCTTCGGAACGAGCCGCGGGTAGCGGACGGTGCCGACGCCGCCCCTGGAACTCCCTCCCCCTTGAGGGGGGAGGGTTGGGGT
>DATLIF010000459.1:0-5661 GCA_035539575.1 Fimbriiglobus sp.
GTCGAGCTGCTGGTGGACGTAGGTCTTGGTCATCCCGACGATGGCCGTCTTGTACAGGTCGTCCAGCATCTTGACGTGCTCCCGCGCCCGCTCGACCGCCTCCGGCTTGGGCTTGGGGGCCTTCTCCGCGGCGCCCACCCCGGGCCCGCCGGAGCCGGCCGCCAGGACCACACCGGCAACCGCCACAACACCGCACAGGCGACAGAACCGCATCCGGACACCTCGCGTCATCAAGGGTGAGAAACCAACTACGTCCCGGTACGGAAAGACTGTACGCCGGCAAAACAGGATGTCAATATCCGATTTTACCGGCGTACATATCCAGTCCGGTCATTGCGGCTTCTTCTTACCTCCGCCCAGGGCCTCCCTGGTCCCGTCAACGAGACCCTGGACGGCGCCCTTGGCGGTGTTCCGGGCGGTCTCCTCAGCCCCCTGCTTGATACCGGTGCCGATGCCCTTGAGGTTCATCGCCATCCGGGATGTGACTATGTCGTCTGGGGTGTGACTCTGCCCGTCCGGGCCGAGCGACCGCACCTCGAAGGCCTCGGCCACACCCCCCTGGCTGTACGACACCCGCAGCGGTCGGCCCCACGGGTCGCCGTCCGGCAGCGTCTCCCCCTCCCAGCGGACGTAGACGCCCGTCTCGGTCGTCTGCTTGTCGAGCCGGTCGGCCCACTGCTCGCACAGCGACCGGGCCGCCTGCACGCTTTCCTCCACCGCCCGCCTCTGCTCACGCTCGCGCTGGAAGATCCCCAGTCCGGCGATTCCGGCGAGGGTGAGCAACACCACCGGGACGACGTGACTCGGTTTCATCGGGCACCTCACGGTCGGAGATGCCAACCACCGGACGCGCCGGGTCGCCCGTCTCGCCCGGTCAATTCGCCTCGTCCAGCACCCTGGCGCTGACGTCCCGCTTATCCTCCAGCCATGACACGTCCCCGGAATCCGCGAACCGCTTGACGCCGACCTCCTTGATCGCCGCGTCGGGCACTACCTTCAGCGGCGTGTAGCGCGGGTGGTGGCTGTCCTTGTACGGGTCGTTTCGGGCAGCGTTGTAGCAGCAGATCATCGACCAGCGCGGGCGCTCGGACTTGTTCTGGTCCGAGCGGTGCAGCAGGTTCGAGTGGAAGAACAGCGCGTCGCCGGGGTCCATCTCGACGTGGACCAACTCCAGCCGCTTCGCGAGTTCGTCCACCCGCTCGCGGTCGGCCCCGGCCTGTTCACCGGTCAGGACGTGGGTCACCCGCCCGGCGTGGTGCGACCCCTTGAGCACCTGCAAACAGCCGTTGGCCCTCGTACACGGGTCCACGGCGATGAACACGCTCGTCAGCAGCGGGAACAGGACGCCGTTCTGATACCAGTACCCGTAATCCTGGTGCCAGGCCCAGGCGCCGCCGACCTTCGGATCCTTAAGGATCATCTTCGAGTGGTAGTGGTACACCTCGCCGCCGAGCAGTTTCTCCGCCGACCGCACCACCCGCTCGCATCGGGCGAACATGCCGTAGATGCCGTCACCGGGATGGTTCCACAGCGACAGCCGGACCACGCCCCCCTCGCCGTCCGCGCGGCCGAAGGACCGCCGGTCCAGTTCGTTATCCTCCCTGGCCGCGCGGCTCAGCAGGTCGATCTCCTCGGCGTCGAATAGCCCTTTCGCGAGGGTGTATCCGTCTTCGTGGTAGCGGCAAACTTGCTCGTCGGAGAGGACTGGCATTGCAACCTCGGGGGAGCAGTTCATGCGAAGAAATCGGCCACCCGACAGGTGAACCCCGGGAGGACGTCGCCGCCGTCGAGCGTGTCGGCCTCGTCGTACTCGGTGCCGCGGAGCGAGCCGCGGTAAACGAGAATGGTGCGGGTCTCGGGATCGGCCAGCCAGACGAGCCGGACGCCGGCGTTCACGTACTCCCGAATCTTCTCCCGGACCGCCGGGCGGCGGTCGTCCGGGGAGAGCACCTCAACGGCGAGGTCCGGCGGGATTTCAAAGTAATCAGCCGGCGGCGTCGGTTGACGCGCGATGCTATAGAAGGCCACATCTGGCCCGCGCACGGTGTCGGGGTCGCGCCCGAGGATCGTTCCGGACTCGGTGACAACCCACCCGAGGCGTTTGGGTTTCACGAAGCCAAGGAGGATGGCTCCGATCAGCAGTTGCACGTAACCGTGCCGGCCCTTGGGCGGGGGCATGGTGACGATCACCCCTTTCACCAGTTCCTCTTTGGCGCCGTCGGCCGGCTCCGGCATCCGGCCGAACTCCTCGGCGGTGATGAGCCTTGCGGCCACCGTGGACATGACAATCCCCTCTGACCGGCGATGTTCGACTCTCGCGGTCTTGTTCGACCTTCTTTACCATATTCTAACCGCTCAGTCCCCCCCACCGCCTTTCGGAAACCGCCGATGATGCGCGTCGTCCTCCTCGCAGCCCTCGCGCTCGGCTTCGCTGAGCGGTTAACCGCCGCCGACCGGCCCGTGCCCACGAAGGACGCCGCCGCCCGGATGACCGTGCCGGCCGGCTTCAACGTGACCCTCTTCGCCGGCGAGCCGGACGTGGTCCAGCCGATTGCCATGACCTTCGACGACCGCGGTCGGATGTGGGTGGTCGAGTGCCTGAGCTACCCAAAGTGGCGAGCCGACGGCAAGGGCGGCGACCGCGTGACCATCTTCGAGGACACCGACGGTGACGGCACCCACGACCGGCGGACCGTCTTCCTCGACAACGGCTCGAACCTGTCCGGAATCGAACTCGGGTTCGGCGGCGTCTGGCTCTGCTCGGTCCCGAACCTGGTCTTCGTGCCGGACCGGGACGGGGACGACAAGCCGGACAGGCCGCCGGAGGTCGTGCTCGACGGCTGGAACTTCAAGGACACCAAGCACAACATCTTCAACTCGCTCGGCTGGGGGCCGGATGGCTGGCTCTACGGTTGCAACGGCATCCAGGCCCGCTCGAAGGTCGGCAAGCCGGGCACGCCGGAGAAGGACCGCGCCTACATGGATTGCGGCGTCTGGCGCTACCACCCGACGCGGAAAGTGTTCGAGCCGGTCGCCCACGGGACGACCAACCCGTTCGGCCTGGACTGGGACGAGCACGGCGAGATGTTCATCACCAACTGCGTGATCGATCACCTGTGGCACGTCGTCCCCGGCGGCCACTACCAGCGGATGTACGGCCAGGACGCGAACCCATACACGTTCGGGCTCATGTCGAGCTGCGTCGATTACCGCCACTGGGCCGGCGGGCACTGGACGGCGTCCCGGGCGGACCAGAAGACCGGGGCGATGCAGAAGGGGCACGACGACGCCGGCGGCGGCCACGCCCACAGCGGCTGCGCGATCTACCTCGGCGACCAGTTCCCGGCCGGGTATCGCAACACGCTGTTCACGCTCAACATCCACGGCGCGCGCCTGAACAACGACGGCCTGGACATGGCGTGGCCCGAGTACCGCGGCGTTCGCCGGCCGGACTTCCTGTTTGCCAACGACCCGTGGTTCCGCGGCATCGCGGTCAAGCAGGGGCCGGAGGGCAGCCTGTACGTCACCGACTGGTGCGACACCGGCGAGTGCCACAACTACGACGTGGCGGATGTCTCCAACGGCCGCGTCTACTGTGTCAGCTACGGCAAGCCGACGCCCTTTCGGGGCAATATCTCGAAGCTGTCCGACGAGGAACTGGCGGCCGCGGCGGTAAGCACTAACGAGTGGCTGTCGCGCAAGGCCCGGCGGGTGCTTCAGGAGCGCCGGGCGGTCGCCGCGGAGCCGGCCCTGCGCAAGCTGTTCGCCGCCGGTGACCCGCGGGTGCAGTTGCGGGTGGTGTGGGCGCTCCACGCCATCGGCCGGTGGACCCCGGCCGACACCGCCTCGGCCCTGAACAGCACCCTCAACCGTGACGTCGTCTTCTGGGCGGTCCGGCTGACGGCGGACGGCCCAGACGCGGACGCCGAGTTCGCCGCCGGCGACCTGGGCCGATTCACGAACGAGCGAATGGACATGTACGACCGCGTCTACGTCGCCCTGCGGGTGTCGCCGCGGGAGGCCCGCCGCCACCTGATCGGGGTGATGGAGCGGATGTCCGACCCGCGCGGCACCGGCTGGCCCGAGCGACTGCCGGAGTCGTTCAAGCTCCGGTACTGGTACGCGACCGCCCGTGCAGCGGAGGGTGACCCGGACTGGGTGTTCGACCTGATCCGGGCGTCCCGAATCTCGCGGATCAGCGAGTACGCCTCCCGGTGGTATCTCCTGTCGGCGAAGCCGGACGAGGTCTCATCGCGGCTGGACAAGCTCCTCCAGCGTGCCCCCTCGCCCGCCACGTTCCGCGGCGCCTGGGACGCCCTGAGCGATCGCAAGTCGATGCCGGCACCAGCGGCCTGGGCGTCACTGGCACAGGCGCGCGGATCGGGTGGGGTGAGCCGGCCGGATGATCTGGCGCTCACGTCGCTCGGACTGCTCTTCAACGACTCGACCACGGTCAAGCGGTTGCGGGACACGGCCCGGGACTCGGAAGCCCGCCCCGAAGACCGGGCAAAGGCCGTCGAACTACTCGCCGGGCGGCGTACCGCGGGGTTCGGCGAATCCCTGCGAGCCCTCCTGGGCGACCCGGCCGTCCGCGCCGCCGCGGTGCGCGGCCTGGCGGCATTCCCGGACGCGCAGACGCCCGCGGCGGTCCTGAAGGCCTACCCGCAGCTAACCGCTCCCGAGAAGGCGGACGCCATCCAGACGCTCGCCTCGCGGAAGGAGTTCGCCGCAAAGCTGCTCGACGCCGTGGAAGCCGGCACCGTGCCGAAGGCCGACGTGACCGCGTTCACCGCCCGGCAGATCCAGGCCCTCAACGACAAGGCCGTCTCCGACCGGCTGGCGAAGGTGTGGGGCACCGTTCGCGCGGCGTCGGCCACCCGGGCAGCCCAGGCCGAGAAGTACAAGGCGCTGCTCTCCGCGGACCGGCTGAAGACGGCCGACCTGTCGAACGGCCGTGCGGTGTTCGCCAAGCACTGTGCGAGCTGCCACAAGCTCTTCGGCGAGGGCGGCGACGTCGGCCCGGAACTGACCGGCTCTCAGCGTGCGAACCTGGACTATGTGCTGGAGAACGTGCTCGACCCCAGCGCCGTCGTCCCCGGCGAGTACCGGATGACCGCGTTCACCCTGCTCGATGGGCGGACGCTGACCGGCATCGTCCGCAAGGAGACGCCGCAGGCGGTGACGGTTCGCACGGTCAACGAGGAGGTCACGGTCCCGGTCGCCGACCTCGACGCCCGCAAACCGACCGCCCTGTCGGTCATGCCCGACGGGCTGTTCGAAGCCTTGAAGGAGGACGAGGTCCGCGACCTGGTCGCCTACCTGGCGAGCCAGCGTCAAGTGCCGTTGCCCGCCGACGGACCGTAACGACCGGCCGCGTCACCCCGGCTGCGGGAACTGCAACACCGCCAGCTTCGCGACCGGGTCGTGCTCCCGGGTGAACAGCAACTCGACCGCCGCGATGTTGCTCACCCGGGCCGTCATCTCCAGAACCGCGCCCTGGGCCACCCCGTCGATGAAGCCGCGCAGCGGTCGTTTCACGGGGTCCAGGTTCCGCACCGTGACGACGGAGTCACCGGTCAGCACGGCCGGGTGCCAGAACTCCGGGTGGAGGACGTTCGACCCCGCCAGGGTGAGGAGCTGCGCGTTGAACGGCAGCGGCGT
>DATLIF010000460.1:0-5358 GCA_035539575.1 Fimbriiglobus sp.
GGAGCCCCGGCAGGGCGGGACGGCCGCGCCGACGCCCCGGCCGATCTCGGCCCCGCCGGCCCCGCCCCGCCGGGGCTCCGACCCGAACCGGGTCACGACGTAGGTGCCGCTGGTCTTGTGCCGCTCCAAATCGAGCAGCCCGTACCGCTGGGCGTCTTCCAGCAGGTCGCTGAACGTCCGGTAGCCGTGATACTCCTCGTTGAACGACGGCTTCTTGCGCTTCATCGTGTCCTTGGCCATCGACGAGAAGATCACCTCCTTGTTCTCCCGCCGCAGCGCCAGGAGCGAGTCGAGCAAGAGCGCGAACGCCTTCCGCTTGATCTCGGGGATCGCCTGGTTTTCCACCAGCGGCGCCGGCGGAGCGCGGTCGAGATCCTCGTAATAGATGAACTCGTCGCAGTTGTCCCGCAGCAGGTCCGAGGTCGAATCGACAAGCCCGAGCCCGATGACGTGCTTACCCAACTCCTTGAGCTTGGACACCAGCGGAGAGAAGTCGCTGTCCCCGGAGACGATCACGAACGTGTCGATGTGCTCCTTCGAGTACGCGAGGTCCATCGCGTCCACGCACATGCGGATGTCGGCCGAGTTCTTGCCGGTCTGGCTCCGCTTGGGGATCTCGACCAGTTCGACGGCCGCGAGGTGCAACGACCCCGCGTACTGGGCGAACCGACTCCAGTCGGCGTACGCCTTCTTGGCGACGATCTTGCCTTTTTCGACAAGCCGTTCGAGGACCTTCTCGATGCTGAACCGGTCGCGGCGGCCGCCGAACCCGAGGCCGACGTTCTCGAAATCAATGAAGACGGCGAGGATCCGTTCGCCGTCGGTGCGGTTCGACTTCATGCGCGGGGCCGACTCCCGAGTGACCCGGGCGGAGATATCGCGCCCGGGCGTGGACTGCACTTATCATGCGTCGTCGGGCCGGGTTCGACAATCGCCGCCCCCGGCAAAGTTCACCCGGCCGCGCCCGCCGTCGCGGCACAACCCCTATCCCCGGCCGGCCGGCCGTTGGCCGTCCGCGCGGCCGGCGGGTAACGTAACCGGGCAACGGACTACTCCCCACGAGGACGCGACGATGGCAGCGGACAAGTACTTCCGTCTGGACGGCAAGGTGGCGGTGGTGACCGGCGGTGGGCAGGGGATCGGCGAGGCGATCTGCCGCAGACTGGCCGGGGCCGGGGCCAGGGTCGGCGTGTTCGACATGCACAAGGAATCGGCCGAGCGCGTCGCCTCGGCGGTCGGCGGCATCCCGCTGGTCGGGGACATCACCAGGGAAGAGGACGTGACCCGCGTCTTCGCCGAGGTGGCGGCGCAGGCGGCCCCGGCGGACATCCTCGTGAACAATGCCGGGGTCGCCAGCCGCAAGGGGCGCGACCTGCCGATTTGGGAACTGGTTCGGGAGGACTGGGAGTTCGTCCTGAACATCAACGTGGTTGGGCTGGCCCTCTGCTGCAAGGCGGTACTGCCAGGGATGATCGAACGGCGCTACGGCCGGATCGTGAACATTGCCAGCATCGCCGGCAAGGAGGGGAACCCGAAGATGGCCCCGTACTCGGCCAGCAAGGCGGCGGTCATCTGCCTGACCAAGTCGCTCGCGAAGGAGCTGGTCGGCAAGGGGGACGTCTGCGTCAACAGCGTCTCGCCGGCGGTGATTCAGACGCCGATCCTGGACCAGCTCAACCAGGAGCAGATCAACATGATGCTCTCGAAGATCCCCCTCGGTCGGACCGGCAAGCCGGATGAGGTGGCGGCGCTGGTCCACTTCCTGTCGAGCGCCGAGTGCAGTTTCACCACCGGACAGTGCTACGACATCAGCGGCGGCCGCGCGACGTACTGAGGCGGGCCGCCACGGAGGGCGGCCCCAACGGACAACCGTTGGGGCCGCCCTCCGTGGCGGCCTGTGTTTCCTAGCGGTGGGTGAAACCGAACCCTCCCGGCTAGCATCCAAGTGGAGAATTGCTCCGATTTCGGGAGGGAATGTGATGCGAATGATTCGATTCGGGATGCTGGCTGCCGCCGTCGCCCTGGCGTGTGCGGCCGCGGGGCCGGCCGCCGAAAAGATACCGGCAGTCGGCGACGAGGCGAAGGACTTCGAGTTGCCGGACGTAAAAGACAAGCCGGTACGGCTCTCGAAGCTGGTCGAGGGCGGGCCGGTCGTGCTGATCGTGTTGCGCGGGCACCCGGGCTACCAGTGCCCGTTCTGCAACGAACAGGCGGCGGACTTCCTCAACCGGTCCCAGAAGTTCCAGGCGAAGAAAGCACGGGTGGTGTTCGTCTACCCCGGCCCGGCAGACACCCTGAAGCGCTACGCCGAGGAGTTCCTGGCGGAGCGGCCCCTGCCGGACGGCTATCACCTGGTCATTGACGCGGATTTCAAGCTCACGAACAGCTACGGGCTACGGTGGGACGAGCCAAAAGAGACGGCGTATCCGTCCACATTCGTGATCGGAAAGGACCGGAAGGTGAAGTACGTCCACACCAGCAAGAAGCACGACGGCCGCGCCAAGTCGGACGACGTGCTCAAGGCGCTGGAGGGGTAATCGAAGTCGCAAGTCATCAAGTCGCAAGTCCCAGGTCAGAAACCCACTGACCTGGGACTTGCGACTTGATGACTTGCGACTTCGATTACCCCCAGGTCACCAGCCCCGGCTCGAACAGGTTCGGTAGGTTGCGGTGTCGCGGCAGCACCCGGACGCTGAACCCGAATTGGCCGCTCGCGGTACACAACACTTTCCCGGCGAAGATCGTCGCGGCGCTGCCGTTGGTGCCGGCCGGCCGCAGCGCCAGCGCCTGCGGGTTGGCGATCTCCCCCATCGAGTCCAGCAGCCCGTGGCAGAGTTGGACCTCGACCTCTTCCGGGGAGAGTCCGCCGAGGTTGACGTGGACCTTGACCGGCAACTCGCCGCCGACTTGCAGCGTCTCGCCGGTCGGGGCCTCGACCCCCTCCACTTTGACCTGCGCCCAGTCCTGAGCGACGCGACGCCGCCACGTCGCCAGGTCGGTCGCCGCCTTCATCCCGCCGGTTGACAGCTCCACGAACCGCCGGTGACTCGGCAGGTAGCACGTCTCCAGATACTCCTCGACCATCCGGTTGGTGTTGAACACAGGCACGAGAGTGGTGATCGAGCGCTTCATCCGCCGGATCCAGCCGCGCGGCAGGTCGTCCGAGCCGCGGGTGTAGAACAGCGGAGCCAGGTCTCGCTCCAGCAGGTCGTACAGGGCACGGCTCTCGACCTCGTCCTGGTAGCTCAGGTCGGTGTACTCCTCGCCGGCGCCGATCGCCCAGCCGTTATCGCCGTCGTACCCCTCGACCCACCAGCCGTCGAGGATCGACATGTTCAGGCCACCGTTGACCGCCACCTTCATCCCGCTGGTGCCGGACGCCTCCAGCGGTCGGCGCGGGTTGTTCAGCCACACGTCCACCCCCTGGACCAGGTAGCGGGCGACGTTCATGTCGGAGTCTTCGATGAACACCACCCGGCGGCGGAACTCCGGCTGACGCGAGAGCTGAACCACCCGGGAGATGAGTTCCTTGCCGCCGTTGTCCTTGGGGTGGGCCTTGCCGGCGAAGACGAACTGGACCGGCCGCTTGGCGTCGTTCAGAAGGGCCGTCAAACGGTCCGGGTCGCGGAACACCAGGTCGCCCCGCTTGTAGGTGGCGAACCGGCGGGCGAACCCGATGGTCAGGGCCTCGGGGTCCAGCACCTCGTCGGCTGCCGCTACCTCCGACGGCGGAGCGCCGCGCCGTCGCAGTTGGGCCTTGAGTCGCGCTCGGCACAGGGCGATCAGCCGCTCACGCCGCCGCTCGTGGGTTCGCCACAGCTCCTCGTCGGGGATGTGGCTCACCCGCTTCCAGACGGCGAAATCGGCCGGCTTTTCCGTCCACTGGACGCCGAGGTAGCGCTCGAAGAGTTGCCCCATCTCCGGCGCCATCCAGGTGCGCGTGTGGACGCCGTTGGTGATCGACCCGATCGGCACCTCGGCGGTCGGCAGCGTCGGCCAGATCTCCTGCCACATCTTCCGCGACACACTGCCGTGCAGCTTGCTGACGCCGTTGGACGTGTTCGCCAGTTTGATGGCCAGAACCGTCATGCCGAACGGCTCGCCGTCGTTGGTCGGGTGCTGCCGGCCCAGCGCGAAGAACTGCTGCCGGTCGATGCCCAGTTGCTGGATGTAGCCGCCGAGGTACTGGTCGATCATCGCCGGCGGGAAGGCGTCGTTGCCGGCCGGGACCGGGGTGTGTGTGGTGAAGCAGGTGCCGGCCTTCACGACTTCGAGGGCCGTGGCGAAGTCGAGCTTCTTCTCCTGCGTCAGCGCGCGGATGCGCTCCAGCCCGACGAACGCTGCGTGCCCCTCATTCATGTGGCAGACGGTCGGCTGGTGGCCCAGCGCCCACAGGGCGCGGATGCCGCCGATGCCCAGGACGATCTCCTGCTGGATGCGGGTGTTCTGGTCGCCGCCGTAGAGCTGCGACGTGATGCCGCGGTCCTCGGGGCGGTTCTGCGGGATGTTCGAGTCGAGCAGATACAGAGGCACCCGGCCGACCTGGATTCGCCACACCCGCAGCATCACATCCCGGCCGGGCAGCGGTGCGGCGACGAGGATCGGCTTGCCGGCGGAGTCTGTCTCGGCAATCAGCGGCAGCGTGAAGAAGTCGTTCTCCGGGTAGCGTTCCTGCTGCCAGCCGTCGGCGTTCAGGTACTGTCGGAAGTACCCCTCGCGGTACATGAGGCTGACGCCGACGAGCGGGATGCCGAGGTCGCTGGCGCTCTTGAGGTGGTCGCCGGCGAGGACACCGAGGCCGCCGGAGTAGACCGGCACGCTCTCGTGGATGCCGAACTCGGCGGAGAAGTACGCGACGCGGGCGTCCTTCTCGGCCGGGAACGCCGCCGCGAACCACGTCGAGGCCTTCAGGTAGTGGTCGAGCTTGCCGGCCACGCGGTCCATGTGCGAGAGGAACCCGTCGTCGCGCGCCACCTCCTCGAACCGCGCCTGCCCCGTCGCGCCGAGCAGCCGGATGGGGCTGTGGTCGAGCGCCTCGAACAGGTCGGGGTTGATGCGCCGGAACAGTGCGACCGCGTCGGCGTTCCACGACCACCACAGGTTGTACGCGAGCGTGTGCAGGGCCGTGAGGCGGGCGGGCAGCTTCGGCAGGACGGTGAACGTGCGGATCGGACGGCCGGGCATTCATGACCCTCGGCGAGAAGAAAGGCTGCGAGAGGACTTCGTGTCGCGAGATAGTGTACGCCGCCCGCCGGACCGTTCAACCCGAAGGTGGGCCGGGCGCGGGCGTTCCACCCTCCGGGCAACCCGCTTCGAGGTAGCCCTGGAGGATCATCTGGGCGGCGACGAGGGCGACTC
>DATLIF010000461.1:0-10589 GCA_035539575.1 Fimbriiglobus sp.
CCGCGGCCCCGTCACCCGGCCGTCCACCGAGATGACCGGCTTGCCCTCTTCCAGCAGGACCAGCTCGTGTGGTACGTACTCGTCCCCCGTCGGCTCGGCGAACGGCGTCGGCGGAGCGGCGTCCGCGGGGACCAGCCGAAGAGCGGTCAGGTCCCACAGGTTCGTCGGGCCGGCCTGTGTTGGGTCGGGGAAGATCGTCGCCTCGACCTCGTACCACCGCAGGCCGGGCCGGTCGTCGGCCGGCCGATCCGTCGGCCGGACCGTGTGGACGTCCGCCGTCGCACCGCGGAGCACCTGGCCACGTTCGCCGAAGATTCCTCGTGCCGCGTCGCCGAGTTGTCCGACCGTCCGGCGGATGGCTCGGCGGATCAGCCACCGGCAGACGAGGGCCAGCACCAGGAATGTGCCCTCGGCGACGAGCAGCGCCTGCCACCACTCCAGGTATCGGAACGCGGCTACCGTGACGACAATGAATACGAACAGCGCCGCCAGGAGCAGGTAGAAGATGCGGGCGCACACGGGGGATCAGTCCCCCGCCGGGGCGGCATACAGGCGGAAGAGTCTCGGGAATCGGCGGCGCATTTCGGTCTCGTCCTCGAAGTCCCAGTCGATCCCTTCGGGCGGGGGCGGCGGCAGGTCGGCCTCGGCCCGTTCCAGCCGGTCGTAGAAGTCGTCCTTTCCGGTCCCCTCTTCGTAAACCCGCACCGCGGCCACGTCCAGGCCGAACCCGGAGACCGGTTCGCCGTCGAGCACGTCGGCCAGGGTGTCCGGGTTCTTCAGGGCCGCCTCGTAGACGTGCCGACCGCGGCCGATCAGCCAGGCCCGGAAGTCGTGGAACCCGTCGTCCGAGCAGCCGCCGTTGATGAGGTACGCGGCCCCCCAGAGGTCGATGCCGTTGGCCGTGGACATCAACTCGTCGAACCGGGTCTGGTAGGCGATCAGTTCCTCCTCCGACATGAGCGCGATGACTTCCTTGAGCGCCTCGAAGTGTTCGGCCCCGTCGGCCCGGTAGGCCGATTCGGTCAGCTTCCAGAACCGCTTCCACTCCATGACGAGGGCCCTCCGCGGTGTCGGTCCGGGCGGTGGGACGAGTGTAACCGGTCGGCCGCCTGGGGGGAACCGGCTGGTCAGTCGGTTTCCTCCCCGGCGTAGGCGGCGAACAGCCTCGGGTAGCGCTTCCGCATCTGGGCATCGTCCTCGAAGTCCCAGCCGTCCCCGAGGTCGGGCAGTGCCAATTGCAACTTTGTGTATCGGGCCTGGAGCGCCTCGTAATAGCCCTCGCGGCCGGTGATGGCCGTGTAGGCGTCGTAGGCCGGGTTGCTGCCGACCTCGACTTCTCCTTCCCCGTCGAGCACGGCGGCCAGCGAGTCGGGGTTCTTCAGAGCCGCCTCGTACACCTTCCGCCCCTGAAGGAGAAGCCACCTGCGGAAGTAGTCGAACCCATCGTCCGAGCAACCGCCGTTGATGAGGTATGCGGCCCCCCACAGCTTCCAGGTGTAGCCCTTTGCGTCCAGGGTCTCCCACCACCGGCCGAACGACAGGATTTCCTTCTCGGGCAACTTCGCGAGCCGGACCGACAGCCGCTCGATGTGCTCGTCGGGGTCGAGCCGTCGGGTGGCCCGGATGTGGTCCCAGAACTCGTCCTTGGTCATGAACTCCTCGGGTCGGACCGGGCAGGGGTCAGGCCGCCAGACCACCACATTCTGAGGGTGCCGGTCTGGCGGCCTGACCCCTCTATTCAGCCATCGCCTCAACCGGCGGGGTCAGAGCGCCAGGGTGCCACTTTCTATATGCGCCGATGTGGCGCCCTGGGTGGTCAAATAATGACCAGCAAACCCGAGCCTCCACCGGAAATATACATCAGTATATTTATCGAGTCGGAATGCCTGCCCGGCTTCAATAGCCGGCTTTGGCCGGCAACGGGGCAGCGGCACCGTTGCGGCTCGGCTCCGGCGGCCACTCCTGCCAGTTGTTCGCCTGCCGCCAGAAGGCGAGCGGGTTTTCGTAGACCACCTGACGGATCGCCTCCTCTGCATGGCCGCGGCGCTTCATCTCCTGGATCAGTTCCGGCACCGCCAGCGGGTCGGACTTGCCCCAGTCGCCGGCCGAGTTGGCCATGATGCGGTCGGTGCCGACCATCTCGATGATGTCGCACGCCCGGGCGGGGGTACACTTGGTCGTCGGGTACAGGGTCATCCCGCACCAGAAGCCGTTGTCGAGTGCCAGGCGGACGGTGTGTTCCTCGACGTGGTCGATGCAGACGCGGTGCGGCTTCACCCGGCGGTCGTTCTTGAGCATGTCCACGATCATCCGGGTGCCCTTGAACTTGTCCTCCAGGTGCGGGGTGTGGATCAGCACCAGCTCATCGGTCCTGGCCGCGAGGTCGAGGTGTTCCTGGAAGATGGTCGCCTCGTTGGCGGTGTTCTTATTCAGTCCGATCTCACCGATGCCGAGGACGTTGGGCTTCGCCAGGAACTCGGGGATCATGGCGATGACTTCGCGGGAGAGGGAGACGTTCTCGGCTTCCTTGGCGTTGATGCACAGCCAGGCGTAGTGGCGGATGTGGAACTGGGCGGCGCGTTTGGGTTCGTACTCGGTGAGTTGGCGGAAGTAGTCGTGGAAGGCGGTGGCGGTGCCGCGATCGAACCCGGCCCAAAAGGCCGGCTCGGAGACGGCAGCGCACTGGGCGTAGGCCATCCGCTGGTAGTCGTCGGTGGTCCGGGAGATCATGTGGATGTGCGGGTCGATGTACGCGGTCATGGGGTGAATTCCTCGGATGACGTTTGCCCGGCACTGGTTCAAGTCGCTTCCGCCCAGTTCTCGACGGACAAGCCGGGCACGACCGAGAGGTCGCCGTCCATCGTCACGACGGTGGTGTTGCCCAGGGAGAATGCAATGGCCGCGATCGTGATGTCGTTCTGCCCGATCGGGCGGCCGATGGCTTTCAGCTCGAACGCGATCCGGCCGTACTCGAACTCGGCCGCGGCGTCGGCCAGCCACAACTTCCAAACGTCGAGCGCCTGACGCAGGCGTAGGAGGTTCCGGTCCCGTTGGGGACTCCCCTCGGCGCGGAACGCCAGTTCGCCGAGGATCGGCGCGGCGATGCCGACGCGGTTGCCCTTGGCGACTTCGGCCGCAGCACGCTCGAACACCCCACGCCTGCGATCGAGGTACAGCCCGGCGATGCCAGTGTCGAGGATGAATCGCCTCACCGGAACACGTCCTCGGCGCCCGCTTCGGAGTGGTCGATGCCGTGCTGGTTGATCTTCCGCTCCCAGGCGGCGAGGTCGGCTTCGGTGGCGTCAGGGATGTCGAGCGGCAGCAACCGGTGCATGGCCGCCAAGACGCGGGTGATCTCTTCGGGCGACGCCGAGTCGTCGCCCCGGCGGGAAGCCTCCGGGGCGACCACGACCTTGGTCCCCTCCGGCAGGTCGATCGGCTCGTCCACTTCGACCCGGCCGTTGCGGATGACACCCTTCAAGAGAGGACTCATGGCTACACCCCCTTGCCTGGATCACATCAGTCTACCAGCCCCGGCTCCTCTTCGCCGGTCCGCAATATCATCAGCGCCGGGTTGGTGCCCAGTAAGTGTCGAACACCCTGAAAGCAGTGGGAAACGTAGCCAATACACCGTGGCCAGCACTTCGGCACGATCGCCTTAAGTCCTTACAAGCTCAGTGATTTCGTGCGGGTCGATGTAGCGCATCGGCGGACCTCCGGGGTGGATGCGCTCAGTATACCCGGATCGGAGCCGAAAAGAGCCGAGCCACTTCCGAGTACATCTTCAGTCCTAACCCCAGCGTTCGTGTACCCGTCCCCTTATCATGGAGAACTCAGGAGGTTCGAAATGGACGCGAATTCCGAATCACCGCCGGACTACTGGCCGCCGAAGAACGGCCAGTGCGAGATGCCGGAGCTGAAACTAACATTTCTCAGCGTGTTCCTGATGATCCACCGAGGGCTGGGCGGCGGTGGTCCGAAGAACGGCACGTCCTACGCGCTGGTGATGAACTATGTGCGGATCGTGGACAAGTTGGTCATCGACTACAACCTCGCACGCGAGCAAATGGTCATCTGGGCGGCAACACCGAACGAGGTGATCGGGCCGCTGCTCGTGGCCATCGGCCACTTCGAATCATGTGTCAGTGGAGCGGTCCGGGCCATCGATTTCGCCCGGAGGATTCGCAAGGATAAAAACGGACCAGGGATCGTCCCGAAAGGAGTCGCTGTCCTCAGCGACGCCGTCTATAAGTCGGTTAACGACATGCGCAACTCGGTCGAACACTTGGACGGGGACATTCTCGACGGTACACTGTCGGGCGGCGTCCCGATTTGCTTGGTTCTCCGGCCAAAGGCTATCGAATTAGCCGGAGCACAGATTACGTTCGCTGAGCTTGCGGACTGGATCACTCAGCTCCACGCGATTGCTGACAAGCTGGCCTATTACCGTGAGTCCTAGTAGCGACGTGCTCAGCACGGGTAGCTTGCGAGTGAACTAGGCTACGCAACTACCCAAGCCAGCAGGCCCAGGGCACCATTAATCGCAAGGATTACCACGCCGGCGCAGCCCGATCCCTCCTTCCCGGCATAGAACTCGATTGCGGTGTGCAGCCGGGAAACTCCAGGCGTGTTTTGGAGACGGCGCATGTCCTGTTCGTCTGTGAAATTCACCAGGAACCACCCGGCCATCTCCGACAGCTTTTGCTCTCCTACCTGCTCGAACGTGGCTTTTACCGCTCGGTTGACATGAGGTGGGGCAGACGGGTTTCCGTCCGCCTGCGAGATGTTCTTCCGCAGATCGTCCCGCAGCACCTTGTAGGTCTTTGCGAACTGGTACTTGTTCGTGCAGTGGAGGACAATGTCCGTGAGGGCCGCAAACTCCATCTGGATCGCCTGATCCTCCAACGCACGCACGGTAGCCTTTTCCTCGTCGTTGCATTCCGCCAACTGGCTGTCCGGCAGCCTGCGCCATCGCTGCTGTGCCTTCAGTAAGAAGTCTTGCGGGCTCATCGCTTGCCCCCGCCTCCGTAAGTGGCTCGTCCCAGCGTTTGCCACAGCCTAGCTCACATTCGACGCGGCCCGGGAACGGAACTGCTTCCTTTGTCCGCAACCTGCGATAATGCCGGCATGTACACGGGTGAAACGATCCCGGCCGACGTGATGGCCGAGTTGCGGGCCGCGACGGAGAGGGCTGTTAGGGGTGTTCGCGACCCCGAGGTTATGCGTCGGGCCTGCGAGCGGATGGACCGGATGCGGGAGGAACTTCGGGGGCGCGCTGGCGAAATGGACATCGTCGTCGAACTCATCCGCGAGGCCCGCGGCGAGTCATGATGCCCGCCGTGGGCTCGTCGGTCGCCTTGAAGCGGGTTCTACGGAGTTGGGTAAGCTCGACAGTCCGCGGGCGGGGTGTTAGGTCCGGTTCAGGCCGTAGCGGGTCGCGGTGAGGATGCGGTAATACTGCCAGCCGAGGACGACCGCGAACGCGGTGGCGAGGGCGATCACCGCGCAGAGGCCGTACCACACCTCCGGCGGTTGCTCGCTATACCTGTGCGGCTGTCCCGGGGGCCAGGTGTGGCCCCGGGCCGCTGTTAGCATCGTGGCCAGGCACAGTCCGGCCGCGACGGTCAGCACCGCGAAGGCGAAAGTCACTGTGTAGACCGTCACCCGGCGGGCGGCGTGCGGGCCGCCGAGTTCGTCCAGCAAGCGATGCCAGGTGAGCAGGACCGTAAACTCACCGATCATGCCCAGCAGCCACGCCACCTGGCCGACTGCGGCGACCGCGCCCGCCGGTCCCGGCTCGGTCGGGTGGGCGCCCAGCAGCCAGGGTGTAACCATCGCCGCGAACCCGGCCGCACGGACCGTGGACGCATACCGGGCGGCCGTCACCCACCCGGCCGCCTCGACCGCGTCGGCCGCCGCCTCGCACCGCCGGTAGCCGAACCACTTCAGTCCGGCGCGAACCGCTACCAGCAAGAAGTAGGCTGCCCCCGCGGGGATCAGGACCGTCCGGTCGGGGTCGCTCACCGCCAGGACGGCGAGGATGGTCAGGAGGACGGCACATTCGGCGGCGAGGACGACCAGGCCGAGGACGAGCAGACGGCAACCAGTCCGGGCAGACCGTGCCGCCAGCGGGGGAATGAGTGGCGCGTCTTCGGCCGGGCACTCGACCGGGTGCGGGCGGCGAGGGATGCGGACCTGTTCGCCGCAGAGGTGGCACGCCAGGACAGTGCCGGCGTCGGCGCTCGAAGCCCGCAGCCCGGCCCCACACCCTGGGCAGCAGAACCGTACCTTGACCCGTGCCGCGTCGAGCATTGCCGCCCTTTCACCGGTCAGACTGCCGGCTCGTTCTGCTCCAGCCACTCCCGGATCGCCCGCCGGGCCGCCCCGACCAGCCGCGTGTAAATCAGCCAGACGATGAGTCCGCCCAGCGCGATCAACCCCCAGACGACCGCGGGCTTGTTTGTGCCCAGCTTGTCCCACTGAGGCTGGACGTTCAGTTTCACGAACTCATCGATCCGAACCGGGTAGACGTAGTAGGCAATCCCGCCGATCATGGCGACGGCCAGGGCCAACCCGGCCAGCACCACGAACCGGGTCACCCGGCTTCCGAGCCGGGTGTCGTGCAGGCTGGCGGCCAGCCGGCCCAGCGCGGCCACGAACCACACCTCGGCCAACCCGCCGAATACGACGGCCAGGGCAATCCCGGCCCGCTGGGCGAGGCCGTTGGGGTCGTCCGCTGGCAGCAGCCCGTCGGGGATGAACCCCTGTGCGGTCTGCACCCCGGCCGGTACGGCCAGGGCGATCACCCCGAGCAGGGCGACCAGCCCGGCGACGGCGGCGGTGGTGGCCAGACCCTTGGCGAAGGACGACCGCGGCACGTTCGAGAATCCGAAGAGCCCGAGCGTCCACGCCAGGAACCCCAGCGCGTACGGAATCAGCACTACACCCAGCTTGATCTCGGTGGCGGCGCTGAGCCCTTCCTGCTTCAGGTAGCCCGGATCCTGCGTCGGGAGGGTCACGCCGAGGTTCTCGGCGATCATGATCCCGGCGAAGCCGAGGAGCCCGAGCAGGCACAGGAACAGCGACAACTGGACCCACCAGAGCCCGCGGCGACTGCGCCGCCAGGCACGGACCAACCCGTCGCCGGGAACGCCGGGGACGGCTCGCCTGTCGGCCTTGGCGAACGGGTCGGCGAGCTTGCGCGGTTCAGCCGGGGCGAACGCCGGCGGCGCGGGCAGTCGGGAACCGGTCGCCGGTCGGCGGGGTTCCGGGTCAGCCGGACGGGGGATCGCCCCGAACGACGACCGGTGAGTGCCGGGCGATTCCTCGCGGGGCGGTTCCGGGGCGCGGTACGGCTCGGGGGAATCGGCTTCTCGACCGCCTTCGGCGGGGATGGCCAGCACGGTGCCGCAGGTGGGGCACTTGCCCCGCTTGCCGCCCGCGTCGTCCGGGGCGTGCAGGACGCCTTGGCACTTCGGGCAGGTGACCTTGATCGGCATGGACGACCTCGGCGAGCGGGTTTTGTGGGTCCGGGCGGTCGATGCTCAGTGTAGCGGCTCCGCCGGGCGGTGCCACCCGGCACTACCGCGGCTGTGGCCGCGGCCATTCGGGGTCGTAGTCCAGTGAGAATAGCCGCTGGACGGCCTCGGCGCGGCCGTCGGACTGGGACAACAGGGCCTCCAGTGCCCGACGGAGCTTTTGCGCCCGCGGGTCGGCCTGAGCGGCGGCCGGGTCGGCCCCGCGACCGATCCGGTCGAGGATGGCGGCGAGGTCGAGCAACCTCGCCCGGGCCTCCAGGAAGTATGCGTCCAGGGCTTGCGGTGCGGCGAGTGGGGTCATGGGTCAGACCAATGTGGAATGCGGTATCAAACGCGGTTAGCCGCGAGCCGAAGGCGAGCGCTCACCCCCGCCGTCGAATCGCGTCCTCACGTCCAGGGAGATCAACTCGTTGAGGCTTCCGGACCGGAACCCTTCCAGGTCCAGGGCGACGAACTTGAACCCAATGGCCTTCAACCGGCTGGCGAGTTCACCCCGGACCGGCTCGGCGGCCAGCCGCGCGACCTCGTCCACCGGCACCTCGATCCGCGCCAGGTCGCCCTCGTGGTAGCGCACCCGGCAGTCACGCAAGCCCAGCGACCGGAGGAACGCCTCGGCTTCCTCGACCCGGAGCGTCCGCTCCGGTGTGACGGCCAGCCCGGGGGCCAGCCGGCTGGAGAGGCACGGCGACGCCGGCTTGTCCCACGCCGGCAGGCCCCAGGACCGGGCCACCGCGCGGACGTCGGCCTTGGTGAACCCTGACTCTTGTAGCGGGTGGCGGACCCGGTGTTCGGCTGCGGCGACCAGTCCCGGCCGGTAGTCACCCTGGTCGTCGAGGTTGGCGCCACTGCAGATGACCGGCACGCCGAGTTCCGGCAGCAGACGGTCGATGGTGGAATACAGCTCGGTCTTGCAGTGGTAGCATCGGGTGCCGTCGTTCTTGAGGTAGTCCGGGTTGTCGAACTCCTCGGTTTTGACGACGACATGTCGAATACCGATCACCCTGGCGAGTTGCTTCGCGTCGGCCAGTTCGGACCGGGGCACGCTCGGGCTGTCCGCGGTGACGGCGACCGCGCGGTCTCCGAGTGCGAGTTGCGCGGCCCGTGCCACGACGGCGCTGTCCACGCCACCGCTGAACGCGACCGCCGCCCCGGAGAGGTCTCGGAGGACTGCCAGCAATCGGTCCCGTTTGGCGAGCAACTCCGGCGTCAGGTCGGCGGTGAATGGGGGCGCGCTCATGGTACTGTTCAGTATAAGTGCCACGGGCGCAGAGGCACAACTAGACCGGAGGCCGGCGGGCCGCTGTGCGGTACAGTTCGCGGAGCTTGCGAGTGATCGGGCCTTCCTTGCCGGAGCCGACGGGTTTGCCGTCGATCGACCGGACCGCGATCACCTCGGCCGCGGTACTCACGAGGAAGATCTCGTCGGGGGCCGACAAGAGGTGATCCTGCGTCAGTTCTCCTGCAACGGACAGTCCGGCAGCTTTGGCCTCGGCGACTACCACTGCCTGGGCAACCTGTGTCAGTGCTGTACCGGTGAGTTGCCCGTCCTTGACAGCGAAGACAGACCCGTCGGTGCTGCCGTGGATCGTGCCCCCGGGACGGTAGAGGATGGCATCCAGACATCCGGCCTTCAGCGCCTCGACTCGGGCTTGCACAACCCCCGCCCGGCTGAGAGTCCGGTCGGATGACTCGTACCGATCCGCTGCGACCATCACCACGTCGAGACCGGCGTCATAGAGTTCGCGCGGGTATTCCACCACGTCCTCGGCGATGACAATTACCGCCGGCTCGCACTTGCGGGGGTCGAGGCCCAGCGTGCCCGGGCCGCGGGTCACGATGACCCGGACGTACCCGTTGGTTCGGCTGTTTGCCTTCAGGGTAGCGACGACCGCGTCTATCAGTTCTGCACTGGTTAACGGGATCTTCAGAGATAACGTCTCGGCTGTGTGGTAAAGCCAATCGATGTGTTCGCGGAGCTTGAACACATGCCCGTCGTAGGCTCGCATTCCCTCCCACACGCCGTCGCCGAACAGCAGACCGTGGTCGAAGACGCTGATCCTCGCGTCGTTCTTGTCTACCAGCTTGCCGTCGATCCAGACCTTCGAGGGCATTGGGTGACCTGTGAAAGTGAATCGAGGGCTTGCCCCTGCGGCCGGTAGCTGCTCTGCCTACCTGAGCGGGGGGCGTAAGCCCCCTGAGGGTCAACCTCAGGGGGCTTACGCCCCCCGCTCAGGTAGGCGACGCGGTCTGGCTACACCGCGGTCATGAGCCGCGGCTGAAACGAGTCCGGGTCGTCCTCGGCAACCCGGCCGTGCGTCATCCGCACCACCCGGTCGGTGACGGCCGCGATCTCCAGGTTGTGCGTGACCATGACCACCGTCACGCCGTCGTCGCGGTTCAGCTCGCGCAACAGCCGGACGATCTCGCGACCGGTTTCGACATCCAAATTGCCGGTCGGCTCGTCGGCCAGCAGCACCCGCGGACGGGACAGGAGCGCCCGCGCCACCGCCGCCCGCTGCATCTCGCCGCCGGACATCTCTCGCGGCTTGTGCTTGACCCGATGGCCCAACCCCACCCGGTCGAGCAGTTCTTGTGCGCGCCGCCGCCACTCTCGACGCGACCTCCACCAGCCGACAGTCGAGTGCGCGATATATGCGGGCATCAGCACGTTGTCGAGGGCCGTGAGTTCTGGCAACAGGTGGTAGAACTGGAAGATGAACCCGAACGTCTTGTTCCGCAGTTCGTCGCGGTCCCGGCCACGGAGGTTGTCGATCCGCCGGCCGTCGAGGTAGATGGCCCCCGCGTCCGGTGCGTCCAGCGTGCCGAGCAGGTGCAAGAGCGTGCTCTTGCCCGACCCCGACGCCCCGACGATGCTCAGGAACTCCCCCTCCGCGACGGCCAGGTTCAGCCCCTGGAGCACCTTCACCGCGTCCGCGTGCCGGCGGTAGCTCTTGGTCAGGTTGTCGGCGACGAGCATGGCTTCTCCGGCGAACGGCCGGCGTAAGCCGGCTGGTGTATCGTGTGATCGCGCAACGACCAGCCGGCTTACGC